>JAPLKL010000029.1 GCA_026388095.1 Elusimicrobiota bacterium
GAGCTCCCTGATCTTCAGGCGCTCCTGCTCGGCCGGGCCCAGGGCCTCCTCGCTCTTGACGATCTTCACGCCGGCGCGCCCCGCGAGCTTCTCCGCCGCCTCGGTGAAGCTCAGGGACTCCATCTTCATCAGGAAGGCGAACACGTCGCCGCCGGCGCCGCAGCCGAAGCAGTGGAAGGTCTGCCGTTCGGGCGTCACGATGAACGAGGGGGTGCGCTCCTGATGGAACGGGCAGCGGGCCTTGAAGCTGCGCCCCGCACGCGCCAGCTGCGGGACGTAGTCCTTGACCAGCTCGACGATGTCTACGCGGGAGCGGATGCTTTCCAAGGCGTATTCCGGGATCAATGCCATAAATCAACGCTGCCTACCGCCCGGTCAAGGGCCGGCATGCGGTCGGTTCCGAGTCCTCTCGGAGGAACTCGCAGACGTTCAGGTGCTGCGGCGCCGGCGCCGGGCACGGCTCATCTTACGGCGCGCTTCAGCGGCCTTGAGCTTGCGCTTGACGCTGGGGGAGACGTAGTGCTGGCGCCTCTTGATCTCCCGCAGGATGCCGTTGCGCTCGCATTCGCGTTTGAAACGCCGGAGGGCTTCCTCGACGGCCTCACCCTGACGCAGTTTGACGAAAACCATTTAAGAACTCACCTTCCTGGACCTGCATGGTGCCGCGGTACGACTGTATAATAGGGCCAATTCCCTCAAAGTCGTCTCCGCCAGCCGCTTCTGCGTCTCATAATGGTCCACTACGCATCTGAGGGATTTCTCGCGCATCGCGGGACTGTGCCTTTGCCGCATGACGCTTTTGACCTTGCGCACGTTCGCTATTACGTCCAACGGAAGCCTTTCGCTATCGGGACGCACCGCACTCCGCGGGCACGCGTCCTGACAGGTGCCGCAATGGATGCACTGGTCGGCATGAATCCACGCCTTGATATCCTCCCGTATGGAGATGGCCGTCGCCGGGCATTTCTCGACGCAGGTCGTGCAGCCATCGCAGATTTCTTGTTTGATCCAAGGCATGTATTCTCTCCTTTTGTGCCGAAATCCCCCCTCCCATCCCCAGATCCGAAGTCGACTCTCCATCGGCGACAGCGGATGATAGCAGGGCCCGCACCACTGCGGCACGGGCCCCGTTTATCACCTGGTCAGTGCCTATTTCTTCGGCGGCGTCCCCTGATGGGGTTTCTGCGGCGCGGGCTTCTGGTAGCTCGGCTTCGCCTGGGACTGAGGCTTGGCGGCTGTCGCGCCGGCTGGCTGGGCTGGGGTCGCGACCGGCTTCGCTGGGGGCTGAGGCTTGGCGACTGTCGCGCCGGCTGGCTGAGCTGGGGTCGCGACCGGCTTCGCTGGGGACTGAGGCTTGGCGACTGTCGCGCCAGCTGGCTGGGCTGGGGTCGCGACTGGCTGCGTGACACTGGTGACAAGCCTCATGGGCTTGCCGCAGCACACGGGCAACTGGTTCTGGGGCAACGCGAATGTCTTTTTCGGGTGGTCTTTATTCACGGCGCACACGTAGTCTACTGACATTTGGACATCCTCCTTTCGTCATTTGAACGACATTTCTTCTTCTAATGGAGATCCTTCTGCTCGTTTATTGCCCTTCTTCATTTTGGAGTCAGGAACACATGAATGGTGCGGACGACTTTTCCTTCCATGATGATGCTTATAGGGTCTCCCAACTTGATATCGGCGAGCATGACCTCTTTGTGATTGCTCCCCTTGTCCAGTTGGGTCCCGGCGGACAGCGTGATTTTCTTGGTCTTCCCCGTTTCGGTCTTGACCACTATCTCCCGGTTCGTTGCGTCAACCGAACGCACCGTCCCGAACAGCTTGGTCTTCGTTGCTGTTTTCTGCGCCTGCGTGACGCCTGTAGGTCGCTGAATCGACGCAGACTGGGCTTGAGGACCGCCTGGCTGCTCATGTGCGACCGCGGTTTGAATCATCAGACACAAAAGGCCGGCAGCGGCGACCGCGCTTGACTTCGGCATCTCTGGACCTCCTACTTCACGGGATTGCGACTTTTCGCTGAATGCTCTGTTTGTCCGGACAAGCCAGCCGGCTCGGATGGGGTAGGCGGCGACTGCTCAGGCAAAGGGTGGTACTCCACCTCCAACCGATATTCGACATGGCATCCGCAGACTTCGCGTGATCCCGGGTGGAGCGGCTCCGGGCAAGAGACGCTGTTTTCGCTAAGAGACTGCCGGGATTTTGCGGCCTGTTCGATGACTTCTGAGAAATCAAAACAACCCTTGCCGCACCGTCCCGGGCAGTCCATCCTGGACCGGAGTGATTTGCCAGGAACCATAGTCTGGACAGAATCTTCCAGGACCTCGTTGTGGGCGCCAAAGAACTGAAGATGGAGCTTGAGGTCTTTGATGGATGGGAATCTCGCATCCAGCGTATCGCCAGCAATCTCACGATTGCGGGCAGCCTCGGCCCGCTGGACTTTCTCCTCATTCTTGTTCAAATCTCGAAGCTTCCGGCGTTTACGAAAATGTCGTCTAGCCATAACCCTCCTCGGCATGGTCCAACAACAGGGCTTCTCCCGGCGTGCTGGCTGTGCCTTTTGTCACCTGGGGGATATGAACCCCGCGGCCTTCCCAAAAACGGACTAGTCTATTTCCAGAGTTGCCACCATTGCTTCTCCTTCTGGGGAATCGTAATGCATCCCTCGTGCGTCCATAAAGCTTGGGGATTACTCGCGACGGCCGCAGTCTGCGACGGGCCTTGCGTCAGCGCCATCGGCTTGCCGCAACACACCGGCGTCTGGCTCTGCGGCTGCCCATACAACCTTTTGTGGACCTTCGCCACGGCACATACGTACTCCGGCATTTTGGATCCCTCCTTGTTGCTGTTTAGCTCTTCTGCGTCCCTGTCTTTGGCTGATGGGACGTCGACGGCTTGCCTGCCGGCGCGGCCTGAGGCTTGGCGGTTGTTGAGGTCGACGCTTGGACCGCAGCAGGTTTCACCAGACATCGCGCTAGCACCATGGGCTTGCCGCAACATTGCGGAGGCGGAGTCTGCGGCTTCCCGCAGGACTCAATATGGCCCTTATTCACGGCGCACACATATTCCACTGGCATTTTCATTTCTCCTGTTTGCTGAGAGCCCTTCTTGTCCATGATTACAGATGCCTGATTCTTGCGCAAAACCAAAAGATGGGTTATAACCATGTAGCAAACGAATCGAGCCACGGCTTTCCAATAAGGGTCATGCAACTGAAAGACATGCCTTGATGCGACATCCGCATGCAACGCGGCCATGACGGCAAGGGCCGAAATAATGGCCCCCCAGAGACCCCCGACATACCAAGCCACGAGACTGATTGGGGGGATATATAAACATGAAATAGCCAAGTCAGATCCAATGAAGCCGCCAAGGCCCCGGACCGCCGCTATCCAGACAAGTCCCGATAGCAGAACGTAAAATTGGGGTAGTTCATCCATGAAGCTCTTAAGCCGCCGGATCATGGCGCTTTCTCACCCCAAGGCATGCGGCATTTCATGGTTCCCCCAGCACTTGAAGCACCGTGGTGACGTCCGGGGCGGTTCTTAGCAGGTAGATCATCTTGTCGTTGCACATGGTTCTTCTAGCCCATATTGGGATGTCGTATCCTGGTTCGCGCGTGGACCTCAGGAATAATGCGACGACAAAGATGCGGTTCTCAATGTCCCCCTCTGGCTGAAGGCCGTTTCGGGAAATCCCCAGCGCCATCCGTTGCCCCAGGGATTCTCTGAGCCGATGGTGGAGGAAGGCCAAGCCACGATGGTACTCGACTGCGCGAAGATCGATCCCTTTCTTGAGGCTCTCAGCGATCCTTGCGCTTCTCAGGAAGATGTCGCCGGCGCCGTGCAGAGCCCTGGGCACGAGTTCATCAACGGCGTCCCTCAATGTCGCGGACTTGAGCGGCAGGATGATCGAGTTCGGGCTGAATCTCGGGGCCTGCGTTGATTCTGCATGGGAAACCCGGAATCCATCGTCGCGCATCACATCCGACTGGAACCAATTCCCGCATTGACGGCAGCCGAACTCGGTGCCGCTACTGGACAACCGGGCTAGACCCAATACCTTCCCGCAAACCGGGCAAAGATGCTGATCAGCCGGGCTTTTCAGCTCCGCGTCTTGTGAGGAGGTCCGCTTGTCATTCTTGCCGGGAGCGCTCATGGCAGCTCACTTTGAAGCTCTCGGGGGGAGTATCGCCGCCAGCGTGCCCGCGAGCAGTTTGACTTCGCGCGCGGTATAACCCTGGAGATGCGGTTGCAGCTTCGCGACTCGCTCGAGCCTTACCAAAGAAACTTCCTTGATGCCCAACACGCCGCAGACTTCTTTTTTTGTCATGATGACGGTTTGCGCTTTGTCGGACTCCTTGATGCTCGGCGACTGCTTGGCTTCCTTGTCGGCCATCGCGATATCCTCCGATTCGCAGTTTGAACTCACTCTTCCCATTCCCACCTTATCCTCTATCCCACCCGAAAGGCGTGAAGGCGGGTGGATAATCCCCTTCCATAGTCCTGGATAGTTTGCCGGAGCAAGGGATTGCCGGGATGCAGCGCCAGCACCTTGTTCCAATACTCCAAGGCCTTGCTCTCTTGGCCCATGTCCCAAAGCGCTTTCCCTATCTCAACAAGGCTCGCAACGTCCTGGGGATGGGTTTGAAGCCTCTCATCGCACAAAGCGAGAAATCGCCTGATTTTCTCCCGGTGAGTCTCCCGTGCGGGAGTAACGGGCGGCGCGCTGTTCTCCACAACTAATTCGACGGGCATTTCATTCTCTCATGAATTCTGCCTCAACGGTGTGAATCAGCCTCTTGGCCACCTCATGCCTGGGATCGACCTCCAAGATGGAGTGCCAGACTGCCAAGGCGGCTGGATAATCCTGGCATAGCCGGTACGCCATGCCGAGGGTGACTCGCGCTTCCAGGTCCTTGGGATTCGCCCTGATTCGATCCCGGTATTTCTGGGCCATGGAGGACCATGTGGACTGAGACGATTTCTTGTAGGCGTTCATATCGCGTTGCGGACTTCCGGCTTCAGGCCGGGGAATCGCGTCAGCCATGCGCGCCGTTCCTCCCGGAGGTCTCTGACCAATCCGACATAGACGCTCGGAGTGTAATGCCGCGAAGGTGTATATGCCTTCCATAGGGGAATGCCCGGCACCTCTATCGGCACTTCATATTCCCAATTCCGGTCGAGGCGCCAGCCTGCCTGCGGCCTGGATTTTTGACGGACCACGAACGACAGGAGATGGGTGGAAACGTTCTTGGTGATCTTCAGGTTGAAGGCGGCGTCCGTGGTCAAATCCGCCCCTTTGCCGATACTCCCGGTATTGAGGAGGTAGACTTCGGTCCCCGGGCTCGATTTGAGCAGTTCCAGAAGTCTGTTGCCCTCATCTTCTTCCGGCCCGATGACAAGCGGATTGAAACCAACCTGATGTTTGGTGGGGCCTTGGAATCCGGAGTCGCCACCGGCGGCCCCTGCGGATTCGCCGAGCATGAAGTAGGCTGCGGCCTGCTCCGGCGTGAGCCTGGCTAGGGGCGGCATGATCGTCTCGTGACGAGTGATGAGTATCAACTTGTGGACGCGAGCCAGATCGATGGAGTCGCCGGTGTTGGGGATGCGTGAACGTAGAGCCACGGCGCGGCCATCGGCCGAACTCGTGGCTCCCGCGAATCGGATTTTGCCTGCCGGACCGACCGGGACATTCTCGAAAATGGAACTGGGAGAGATGAGCGCATCAAAGAGGCCCGGCTGGTCATCCCGCGTCAATCCATTGGTCCTAACATAGAAATTGTCCTCCGTCCCGTATGCCTTCCCATCGGGAGACCATAGGACGATGTCGTCTTGGAGCACGGTGACGCTTTCCGGAGGAACCAGGCGGTGGTCTTCCATCGTCAAGGTCGTCTTGCCGGTCCCGGGAAGCCCCACGAGGAGCATCCCGCATTCATGGATATTGCTGTCGTCCCTCACCCATATCGTTTTCGAACCCGCATGCAGCCCGAGCCCTCCGAGGCGCTTGACTCTATGCATCGCTTGGCGGAAGAAGGATGTGCGGGCTTCCTCCGCGCAATCGGTGCCGAGGACATAGGAAATCCCGGCCTCGGGATGGACGAGGTTCAGGCGTTCGGGGATGTGGCCGCATTTGGCTTCGCCATCCAGCCAGTCCGGGAAGAAAACCGTCAGAAGATCCGGCGCATAGCGCGGGTCCCGGCGCGATGGATCGGCCGGGAAAAGCAGTTTGGACCACATCCATGCGATTCGCGCAAAGGCGCGCGGGACGAGCAATCGACAATGGAAGGTGTTCCCCGGGGAGGCACCCATGATCCTGTCCATGCTGATCCATTGGATGCTCGGCATTCGCGCCGCCACTCTCTGCAACACTTCATGGAGAAGCTGAGGCGGAAGTTCCCTCTGGGAGCGGCCCAATCTGACTCCCGCTCCAGCCAAATATACGCTGCTGGCGGTCCCACTGGCGCCCATCCGCGTGGAGAAAGCCGGAGCCCCGAAATCCGTCATCCGCGCATCAGCGACGGCGAATGAGCGGAGTTCCGCTTCGGCGGGGTTGTTGAGGGTGCCCAAGTCCGGGAAGGTCTTGGCCCAAGGAAATCCAGCCCACATTCTCGGCATGAGAGTTCCTTTATCCATGCTTCCCTCCGAATGACGGCTTTCCGGAATCGCCCCTATGGTCAGTTCATGTGCCGGGACGCTGCGACGGATCAACTCCAAAATGCATGCCCAACCCGGCGCCGGCCACGATCTCCCTGAAGCGCCTGTGCGCGCTTTCCGGATTGTTGTTCATGCCGTCCACCTCGACGCAAAATAGATCGCTCTTCGAGTTGGCTCTCGTAAGCCCCTTGACGTTCTTGAGTCTCGGGATGAGGCGTCGCTGAACACGCACCCCGAAGTACCTGGATGTGATACGGCGTACTTCCACAATCCCAGGTCCAAAATCGAGGGCCTTGTCCGTCCCGTTGCTCATCGCGGCATTCATGGTGTCGTCTTCTGGCCTGTGGTCGCCGGCATCAGAGGCTGGCCGACTGCCTGATCCGCCGGCGTCGCGGAGGGAGCCGCCGGCCCCTCGGCCTTCTTGCAGCCTGACAGGCCTACCATGATTGCGGCTAACGCCATACCCAATCCCATTGCTTTGTCCATTCGAGCCTCCCTGTTGCTCATATGCTTATATGCCCAGATAGTCATATAAAAGGTCAAAAAAAAGCATCGCCTATACTTGGCCGAGATGAGCCAATACGCCCTGGCTCTCCTTTAATTTCTTCCGCAATATCTCAGCGATGGGTCTCAAGACGTGAAAAATGTCGCTGTCGCGTACAGAGTAAAAAACAGTCGCCTTTTCCTGCCGGGAAGAGACTATCCCTGCCAACCGAAGTATGGACAAATGCTTTGACAGGCCTGACTGCTCGACCCCGATCGCTTTGACCATCTCCCCGACCGAGGCTTCTTTGTTCTTAAGGTACTCGATGATCTGCAGCCGGAGGGGGTGAGCTAAGGACTTCAGGAAGTCCGCCTTAATCTTAAAAACGAGATCTTTGTCAGCCATATGGCAGGTTGCTTATATGACCATTATAGCATATCCTGCAGATTCTTGGCTGCTGCCTCCACAGACCGCGTATGGAGAACCGGGGGCGACAAGATACGAACTTTGTTATCATATCATCGGATGGAGATCTACCTCGACAACGCCGCCACCACCAGGCCCTGCCCGGCCGCGCTGCGGGCCATGGATGACTGCGCCCGCCGCTGCTACGGCAACCCCGCCTCCTGGCATCGCCGCGGCGTGGAGGCGGCCAAGGCCGTGGAGCGGGCCCGCGGCACTTTGGCCCGGGCCCTGGGCTCCCAGCCCGACGAGATCGTCTTCACCTCGGGCGGCACGGAGGCCAACAACCTCGCGCTCAAGGGCGTCGCCTGGACCCTGGGCCGCAGCCGCAGGCAGATCCTGGTCTCGGCCGTGGAGCATCCCAGCGTCAGCGCCGCGGCCAAGGCCCTGGCCCGCTGGGGCTGGACCGTCACCGTTCTGCCGGTGGACGCGAAGGGCTTCGTGGCCCCCTCCCGGGTCGCGGCCGCGCTGACCGCGCGGACGGCCCTGGTCAGCGTCATGCACGCCAACCACGAGATCGGCACCATCGAGCCCGTAGCCGAGATCGGCCGGCTCTGCCGCAAGCGGGGAGTTCTTTTCCACACCGACGCCTGCCAGAGCTTCTGCAAGGAGCCGCTGGACCTGCGGCGTTTGCCGATAGACCTGCTGAGCGTCAACGGCCACAAGGTCCACGGGCCCAAGGGCGTAGGCGCCCTCTACGTGCGCCGCGGCCTGCGCCTGGCCCCGCTCCTCGACGGCGGCGGGCAGGAGGGCGGCCTGCGCTCCGGCACCCTCAACACACCGGCCATCGCGGGCTTCGCGGCCGCGGTCGAGGACTTCCCCGCGGCTGCCCCGGCCGAGATGCGCCGCCTGCGCGACCGGCTGCTGGCGGGCCTGCTCCGGGGCGCTGCCGGCCTGCGGCTCAACGGCCCGGCACAAGGGCGCCTGTGCGGCAACCTGAGCGTCACCTTGCCCGCCACCGAGGTCAAGCCCCTTTTGCAGAGGCTCAGCGCGGCCGGCGTCTTCGCATCGGCCGGAGCGGCCTGCCACTCGGCCCAGACCGCGCCCAGCCCCGTGCTGCGCGCCATCGGGCTCACGCCGCGGCAGGCCGGCCGCACATTGCGCCTGAGCCTGGGCCGCTACACCACCCGCGCCCAGGTCGACGCCGCGGTCCGCATCATCTCGCGCCTCATCGGCCGGCCATGAGCAAGGCCGCCCAGACTGTGGACCTCACCGGAGTGCCCTGCCCGGCCAACGCCGCCCGGGCCCTCATCAGCCTCGAAGGACTCCCCGCCGGGTCGCTCCTGGGCATCCGCCTCGACGACGGCGAGCCCATCGCCAACGTCCCCCCCGCTTTGGCGGAGCAGGGGCATGAGGTCGTCGAGAAGGTCCGGGACGGCGCCGGTTGGCGGCTGCTGGTGCGCAAGGGGGACGCGCCGTGAGCGGGCCCCGGCTCTGCCGCCGCTGCGTGCTGCCCGACGCCCCGCCCGAGATCGCTCTCGACGGCGAGGGCATCTGCAATCTGTGCCGCGAGCATGAGCGGCAGCCCCCGGCCGACCCCCGGGGGCAGCTGCTGGAGAGCGATTTCGTCAGGATCCTCGAGCAGCACCGCGGCAAGCACGAGTTCGACTGCCTGGTCATGTGCAGCGGCGGCAAGGACAGCACCGCCTCTCTCTACTACGCGGTCCGCCGCTACAAGCTCAAGGTCCTGGCCTTCACCTTCGACCACGGCTTCGAGACCGAGGACGCGCTGGCCAACGTGCGCCGGGCCGTGGAGAAGCTCGACGTGCCCTTCCTCACCTACCGCTCCACCTTCATGCACGACATGTTCGGCCGCATCATCAAGACCGGCTCGCCCGCGGTCATCTGCCACGTCTGCGCCATCTGGTACATGCGCCTGACCTACGCGATGGCCGCGCGCTTCGACACGCCGCTCATCATCGCGGGCTGGACCAAGGGCCAGATGACGCGCCAGCCGGTCCTGACCAAATGCGCCTGCAACGCCGCGGGCCCGGAGTATGCCCGCATGGGCAAGGCCACCGCCGATTTCCTGGCCGGGCTGAAGGGCGACCCCAAGTACGGGGACTTCCCGTCCAGCATCGAGAGCGTGGTGGCGGCGGCGGCGAAGAAGCACAAGTGCCTGGTCCTCTCCCCGCACTGGTTCCTGCCTTACGACGTGGAGGAATACGTGGCCCTCATCCAAGGTGAGCTGGGCTGGCAGTATCCCAAGCTCAGCTATCCCGCCAAGACCACCAACTGCGCCCTCAACTTCCTCTCCGTGCACTGGGCGCTCAAGCACTACGGCTACACCCACTACCACGTGGAGATGAGCAAGCTCATACGCGAGGGGCTGCTCACGCGCGCCGAGGCCCTGGAGCAGCTGCGCGCGGACTTCGACCCGGAATTGCTGGAGCGCGTCGCGCGCCAGCTCGGCTGCGGCATCAAGGACCAGGAGGCGGCATGACAAAACTCGTCCTCATCCTGAAGGAATGCGTCCACCTCATCCGGCGGCACAAGCTCTACTTCCTCATGCCCATGCTCATCCTGCTGGCCCTGCTCGGGCTCCTGATCTTCCAGCTCGGGCCCACGGTGGTCATCTCATTCATCTACGCCGGGATATGAGGCGACCGTCCTGACCATGCCCAGCCGGGTCCTCGGCCTCTCAGCCCACTACCACGACGCCGCGGCCTGCCTCATGCAGGAGGGGCGCCTGACGGCCGCGGCCCATGAGGAGCGCTTCACCCGCCGCAAGAGCGACGCGGAGCTCCCCCTGCGCGCGCTCAACTACTGCCTGCAGGAGGGCGGCATAACGGCCCCGGACCTCGACGCCGCGGTCTTCTACGAGAAGCCCTTCCTCAAGTTCGCGCGCGTGCTCATCGGACATCTGCGCTCATTCCCGCGCTCCTACCCCAGCTTCCGGCGCTCCTTGCCGCACTGGCTCCAGGACCGCCTCTCCTTGCCCCTGACGCTCAAGAACGAGCTCGGCTTCAGCGGCCGGACCTATTTCGTCAAGCATCATCTCGCCCACGCGGCCTCGGCCTTCCTGCCCTCCGGCTTCGAGGAAGCGGCCATCCTCACCGCGGACGCGGTCGGGGAATGGGCCACGCTGACCCGAGGCCGGGGCAGCGGCAGCCGCATCCGCGTCGAAAGCGAGATCCGCTTCCCGGACTCTCTGGGCCTGCTCTACACCGCGGTCACGACCTTCCTGGGCTTCGCGGCGCAGGAGGGCGAGGGCACGGTCATGGGCCTGGCCGCCTATGGCAAGCCCGTGCACCTCGACCGCTTCCGGGCCGTGGCCGCGGCCCGGCCGGACGGCAGCTTCACCTTGGACCAGTCCTATTTCGACTTCTACGGCGACGAACGGATGTACACGCCGCGCTTCGTCGAGGCCTTCGGCCAGCCCTACGCGCCCAAGGCGGAGATGGACCAGCGCGCCTGCGACATCGCGGCCAGCCTGCAGGCCCGGACCGAGGAGATCCTGCTGGCCCTGGCGCGCGACCTGCGCCAGCGCACCAAGCTGGACGACCTCTGTCTGGGCGGCGGCGTCTTCCTCAATTGCGTGGCCAACCAGAGGCTGCTGGAGGAGTCCGGGTTCAAGCGCATCTTCGTGCAGCCCGCGGCCGGCGACGCCGGCGGGGCCATGGGCGCCGCGGCTTTCGTGAGCCACTGCCTCTGGGGCCTGCCCCGCACCGGGCCCATGAGCCCCTACCTGGGGCCGGCCTTCCCCGCTTCGCGCTGCCGCCGCGCCCTGGCCGCCGCGGGCTTGTCCTTCCGGGAGCTGCCCGAAGATGAGCTCTGCCGGGAGACGGCCAAGATGCTCACCGAGGGCCTGGTGGTGGGCTGGGTGCAGGGGCGCATGGAAGTGGGCCCGCGCGCTTTGGGCAACCGCACGATCCTGGGCGACCCGCGCAACCCGCAGACGAAGCGTTTCCTCAACGACCGCGTCAAGCACCGGGAGGAGTTCCGGCCCTTCGCCCCGGCCGTGCTCGCGGAGGCGGCCTCCGAATACTTCGAACTGGACGGGCCTTCTCCTTTCATGCTGCTGGCGCCCAGGGTCCGGCCGCAGCGGCGCGCCGCCATCCCAGCCGTGACCCACGAGGACGGCACGGCCCGCGTGCAGACCGTGACCGAGGCGGACAACCCGCGCTTCTACCGCCTCATCCGGGCCTTCCGGGACCTGACCGGCGTGCCCATGGTGGTCAACACCTCCTTCAACCGCCGCGGCGAACCCATCGTGTGCACGCCCGAGGACGCGGTGGCCGCGTTCAAGGACACTCAGATGGACGCTTTGGTCGTAGGCGACTTCGTGGTCCGGCGTGAGGCCCATGCTTGAGAGGCTGAAGGCTTTCCACAGGCGGTTGGCGGCCGCGGTGCAGGCGGTGCTTCTGCCCGCGGGCCTGTTCACGGCCTATTACCTGGGCCTGGGCCTGACCTGGCTTCTGGTCCGGCTGCTCAAGCCGGGCCTGCTGCGCGGCCCGCGGCCCCCGGCCGGAACCTTCTGGGAAGAGGCTCGGGACTACGAGCCGGACGAGACGGATTGCCTGCGCCAATCCTGATGCGTGGGCGGAGGCCCGGCCAGAACACCACGGAGTACTTCCTGCTCTTGTGCTCCATGCTGGTCGTCTTCGGCCTGGTGGGAAGCTTCCTCAAGAGCTACATCCCCAAGCTCATGGACCACGCCTTCGAGCTCATCCTCGACGCGGCGCTCAACCTGGCCCTGCCTTAGGAGAAGAGGCTGCCGGACTCGGTTCTCAAACTGGGGATAATCGTACTTTACATATAATCTGCTTATTTGTAAAGTATGATTATGATAAAAAGACCATTCTGGATAGAGCGCATAAACTCAGCCTGGGAAAAAGCCCCGATAGTATGGCTGTCCGGGGTGCGGCGCTGCGGCAAAACCACGCTGGCCGGCATGTTAGGCGGCACGGAGTCTCTTTTCCTGAACTGCGATCTTCCCGCAACGGAAGAGATGGTAAAAGACCCCGAATTCTTTTTCCGCCACTGCGACAAACCGCTGGTCATCTTTGACGAAATACACCGGCTCAAAGACCCCAGCCGCCTGCTTAAGATAGGAGCCGACATGTTCCACGGCATTAGGATGCTTGCGACAGGCTCCTCAACGCTTGCGGCCGGAAAAAAGTTCAAAGACACGCTGGCCGGCAGGAAGCGCCAAGTCCACCTTGCCCCGGTGCTTCACACCGAACTGGAACTCTTTAATAGAACCCCGTTGCAGAAACGCCTGTTTCACGGCGGCCTCCCCCCCGCCCTGCTGTCGCCTAAAAAAGATCCATCATTCTACCGTGAATGGGCGGATTCGTTCTTTTCACGCGACATACAGAGACTCTTCGGCCTGCGGGACTACACCAAATTCAACCTGCTGTTTGAATACCTGATGCGGCAAAGCGGAGGAATCTTTGAGGCCTCAAAAGCCGCCTCTGCCCTGGGCGTCAGCCGTCCTACGGTGGAGACGCACCTCGCCGCCATGGAAACCACCGGCGCCATGACGATACTGCGTCCATTTTTCGGCGGCGGGCGAAAAGAGCTGGTCAAAGCCCCGAAAATTTATGGATTCGACACCGGCTTCGTAAGCTTTTTCAGAGGCTGGGAGCCTCTGCGCCAGGCCGATTACGGCACACTGTGGGAACACGCCGCGCTGGAATGGTTGGCTGCGCAGAACCCTGACAGCAAATTATCGTATTGGCGTGATACCGCCGGCCGCGAACTGGATTTTGTAATCCCCAGAAGCCGTGACGCCGTAGACGTATTTGAATGCAAATGGAGCCCCGAAGAGTTCTCTCCCGACGCGCTCAAGATATTCCGGTCCGCCTATCCAAAAGGCGAGAACTATCTGCTCTGCCCGGTCACAACACCGTATAAAAAAGGCTTCGGCCGGCTGACACTTACCATAACCGGCGCTCCGGACGCCTTCAGGCGCAGGGTTGGCTAGGCCGAGGATACCCGAAACACCCGCCTAGGCGTTGCCCATCAGGCAATGCCCGGAGGCGAGGCCTGCGGTCGGCGCAGCGCCGCGGCGAGCGCGGCCAGAAGCTCGTCCGGCCTGTCCGACCTGCGCACCACGCAATCGGCCCCGCTCTGCAGCCCCAGCGCCTCCTCGCTCCGGCATGCGCAGAGCATCACCACCGGGATGCGGCACAAGGCGGGCGACGCGCGCAGCCTGCGGCAGAGCTCCGGGTCGCCGTCGAGCAGGAAGCAGTCAGGCGGCTGGCTCTGCGCCAGGACCAGGGCCTCGGCGCCGCTGCCCGCCAAGCGCAGGTTGCGGTAGCCCGCGGCCTCCAGCCAGAGCTTGACCAAGCCCGCCCGGGCCGGCTCGCCGCACACGATGAGGATGCTCTCTTCGGCCATAGCCGCCTCAGATTATATATGATGGGGGCTGCGTCGGAAATCAGGAGGGACATAGCATGGCCTGCAAGAAATCAGACCGCAAGCCCGACCTCAAGAGCGAGCTCGGCGTGCTCGCCGAGCAGATCAGCGACGCCATCAAGAGCGCGGCGCGCAGCCGCGAGGTCTCGGACATCCGCTCCGAGATCAAGGGCAGCGTGCGCTCGGTCAGCGAGCGCGTGGCCAAGGCCGTCAAGACGGCGGCCGAGAGCCAGGCCCTGGAGGACATCAAGGGCCAGACCAAGAAGGTCGTGTCCTTGAGCAAGCAGGAAGGCCTCAAGGCCACCAAGAACCTGCGCCGCAACCTCTGCGCCGGCCTCGACGCCGCGGGCGAGGAGCTGCAGCGCCTCGCCGAGAAGCTCAGAAAGCAGAGCTGAGCGGGCTGGCCGCGATCCGTTCTCCGGGCGGGCGAGGCAGGCGATGCCTGCCTTGCCCGCAACCGCCCCCCGCGCAGCGGGGCGGCAGAACCCGCTCCAGCCAGCCTAGTGCATGAACCCGAGCACGATGAGCACCGCCAGCAGCACGCCGATGAGGCTCTCGCCCGCGATGAAGCCCGAACTCACCGGCACCACGGCCTTGTCCGCGAGCTCCGGATGCTTGCGCTCCAGCAGGAGCGCGATCAACGAGCCCGCGAACATCGAGATGGTGTTGTTGGCCGGCGTGGTGAAGGCCAGGCCCAGCCCGGTCGCCGAAGGGATGTAGGCCCGGTATTTGGGCAGCCACTTCTCCAGGAGCACCAGGACTATGCCCAAGGCCCCGCCGATGAAGAGCGCCCACTGCGCCGTGGGGTGCAAAGTGTGGAAGCCCTTGGCCATGAGCTCGGCCACGCCCTTCCAGGTCTGCGCCCCGGGGGCCGGCCACTTGTCCGTGCCCAGCACATCGGCCGTGGGGATGAGCAGGCGGTAGGCCGGCACCACGAAGCAGGAGCCGGCCATGACCCCGAAGAACTGGGCCCAAAACTGGTGCTTAGGGTCGGCCTTGAGCAGCCAGCCGCACTTGAGGACGGTCAGCATGTCCGCCGCGTGCAGGCCGACGCCGCCGGTCACGTTGGCGGTCATGAGGTTGGTGGTGACGTTGCCGGGGTCGAGCACGCCGAAGGTGATCTGCGTGATCTTGCCCAGGGCCCCCGTAGGAGTGGTGTCCGTCTCGCCGGTGGCGCGGCAGGCCACGATGGCGATGAAGAAGCCCAGCACCACGGAGAGCAGCCCCATCCACCACTTGATGCCGAAGATGAACCACTCCAGGAACATCACGACCGGCGTCAACAAGACCATGCCGATGACGAACCAGAGCATGGGGACCTCGCCGTGCTCGTCGACGACCTGTCCCCGGAAAGCCTTGACCACGCTCTCGACCGCGCGCAGCACCGTCTTCCACTGGAAGGCGAAGGCGGTCAGGCCGCAGGTCAGGATCATGGCCGAGCCGAACCACACGCTCCAGGCCACGATGTACTTGTAGCCCAGCCGGTGGTCGATGACCCCCCCGGCGTAGAGCCAGGGGGCCAGCACGCCGTAATTGATCAGCGCGCCCAGCAGCATGCTCCAGGCCGCGCGGAAGCCCATGATGGCGCCCGCGCCCACCATGATGAGACTGCCTTCGAAGGAGAGCGTGTAGTCCACCAGCGGCCGCCCGGCCAAGGTCACCCCCGGGATCTTCAGCTTCTCGGGCAGGTTCCTCAGCCAGGAGAAGTGAGCGTCGCGCCAGAAGGCGACCACCGCGCCGGCCACCCCGCCCCAGGCCAGGAGGTTGGCCTTGCCCTTGCCGCCCTTGCCCTCGGCGCCGTGCAGGGCGCGCAAAGTCTCGGCCGTGGCGATGCCCGTGGGGAAGCGCAGCTGTTCGATGTTGATCATCTGGGCCTTCATGGGGATGGACATGACCAGCCCCATCATGCCGATGGCCGTGATCCAGAAGAACATCTGCCAGCCGCCCATGCCCATCCTGAAGCTCTCGTTGATCATCATCAAGGCCGGGATGGCGGCGACGGTCCCGCCCCCGGTCATGTAGCCGGCCGCGCTGGCCGTGGACTGCATGATGTTGTTCTCGAGCATGCCGAAGTGCCTGCGCACGAGCTTGAGCCGGAAAAAGACCGCGAAGAGCGCGAAGGCCAGGATGGCCGAAGTGATGGAGACGCCGATGGACCAGCCGGTCTTGAGGGCCACGTAGAGGTTGGACAGGCTCATGAAGCCGCCCAGGAACATGCCCGCGACCACGGCGCGCACGGTCAGTTGCGGCTCGCGCTCCGGATGTCCGGGCGGGGAGTGGGGATGCGGGGGATGCTCGGTCATGGCTTGGCTCCTCCTGAGACGATGAGTGAGACCTCGGCGCTGGGCCGCCGCGCCGAGAGGCTGATGTCCCCGCGATGGCCGCGCACGGCCACGGCCTCCCGGCGCGCCGGCAGCTCGGCGGCGGGCGCCGAAAGGGACAGATAGTAGTCGCCGGCGGAGAGCCCCGAGAACCGGAAGCGCCCGCCGTCGGCCCAGGCCGAGGCCACGAGGCGCTCCGGGCCCAAAGCGTACGGCTCCTCAAGGCCGCGTCGCGCGTAGAGGGCCACGCGCGCCCGGCGCAGGCCGCGGATGCTGCCGCGGATGGCTCCCGGCCGCAAGGCGCCGGCGACCGGAAGCGGCGCGGCCAGGCCGGGGGCGAGGCCCAAGGCCTCGCCCGCCCGGGCGTTCCAAGCCGCGGCCGGCCCCGCCAGGCCCAGGTGCGCATAGGCCTGGGCCAGCAGAAGAGCCGCCCGCCCCCCGATGCGCCAGCGGCGCTCGTCGGCCAAAGAGTCGAGGAGCCCCGCGGACAGCGCGTCAGGCGGCGCCGCGGCCAGATGCCGGGTCAAAATGAACCAGGCCAAGGCATCCCCGCCGCGCTCCGCGGCCCAGAGACTGCTGCGCAGGCGGCCCACATCCTGGCGCCGCGCATAGCCTTCCCAGAGCAGCCGCCGCGCCTGACCGCCCCAGACCGATAGCGGCCGCTGCGCGAGCCAGCCCTCCAGGCGCCGCAGGCTGGGTCCGGAGAGGTCGGCCGTCCCCGCGATCCCCGTCGCGGCGTCATAGACCTCGAAATCGGCTCGCCCCTGCGGCGCGGTCAGGATCAAGACCGTCTCCCGGCCGGAGGGCTCGCGCGGGATGCCCGCGGCCTGGGCCAGGCTTCGGGCGCCCGCGTCGCACCGGGCCGCGGCCCAGACGTGGAGTCCGAGGGCCGGGGCGAGGAAGGCCGCGGCGCAGCCCGCCGAGCGCCACAGTTCCCCCCATCCGCGTCCGGCCGCGGCGCGCCCCAGCGCGAAGAGCGCCGCGCTCAGGAAAAAGACCAGCCAGACCACGCCCAGCGCGGCCAGGATCGGCTCGCGCAGGTCCGCGCCTCCCGGCGCGAACCAGGCGTTGAGGAGGAGGTCGAACCAGACGGCAGAGGCGAAGCGGGCCGCCCAAAGCAGGCCCCCGGCGCCGGCCAGAAGCCCGAGCACCGCGGGTGCAGATTTGAGCCGGTCCCGATTGCGCCGCCAGTCGAGCGCCAGCCATAACCGCCGGGCGACCAAAAAGAAGGCCGCGGCGAGCAAGAGCAGGGCCGCGACCGAGAAAAGCCGGCCGGCCGGCCCCCCCGCCGCGGCCAGGGCCAGGCGGTACAAGGCCCAGCCGGGCCGGCGCGGCACCACGTAGTCCGCGGCGGCGGGCAGGCGGTCCAGGAATGTGAAGGCCCACAGACCCAAAGCGGCGAGGATGGCGGGCGGGGCGGCGTCGGCGAGCGGCCGCTCTGGTCGCATTCCGGCGGTCTCAGCGTCCCTTGCTGCGGCCCTTGATGCGGATGGCCGAAACCAACCCTTCGCCTTTGGGCGGACGGGGAGGCGCGTCGGCCGGCCGCGCCGCCAGCACGACCATGCGCGGACTGTCCAACCCGTAGGGCTCGCCCTCGTAGCCGCCCCAGACATTGAGGAAGGTCAGGCCGGCGCGGTCCAGCAGGCTCTTGACCTCGGTCAGGGTGTAGACCCGCAGGCTGGCATGTGGTCCGATGAGCCGGCCGGTGCCCAGGTCGAAGGAGGCGCGCTCCGGTTCGAAATGGCGCATGAGCCGTTCCTTATTGGGCATGTCGAGCAGGAGCCTCCCGCCGCTCTTCAAGCCCTTGCGGATCCCTTCCAGGACCCTGAGATGGTCGCGGTCGTTGGGCAGATAGCCGAGGGAAGAGTGGAGGTTGACCGCCACGTCGAACTCGCCGCGGTAGGAGATCTGGCGGATGTCGGTATGGAGGAAATGAACGTTGAGCCTCTCCTGGCGGGCCGCGGCGCGGGCCTCGGCCAGCGGCTCCTCCTGGGAATCGATGCCCAGCACGCGATGGCCCCGCCGGGCCAGCTCCAGAGTCTGGCGGCCGGTGCCGCAGGAAAGGTCGAGGACCCGGGAGCGGGGCTCCAGGCTGATGTAACGCTCCACCCCGTCGACCTGGCTCTGGACCTGCTGGGCCGCGCGTGGCTGGCGTTGCACGGTGCCATTCTACCACAAAGGCGGCCGCGTCGGGCCATAGGCCCTTTGGCCTAGACGCCGCTTCCCCTCATGGCCCTGAGGTCTCTCAAGGGCGCGGACTATACTGAATATGAAGGTCGTCGCCCTCCTACCCGGACGCGGATGCAGCAAGGGCGGACGGGATCCCGGGCGGCGCCCTCGCCGAAGAGGACGCCCCTCCAAGGCATTCGACGAGAGTCCGCCTCGTGTCCCAGGGAGGCGGACTCTTATTCCGCCATGAACGGGTGCTGTTTGAGAAGCCTCGCGCGGCTGGAAGCGATGCTATCGAGATAAGGCGATGGCCGGCCGTCGCGGAGGCTGAGGGCTCGGGCGCACTCCCAAGCTTGAGAATACTTCGCCAGGGCTTGCCGCCATCGGCCTTGCCGCTCGAGCAAGACCGCCCAATTGAGCCAAGGCCGGGGATTACGCGGGTCGATTCGTGAGGCTTGCTGAAAGTCCTTGAGAGCGGCGGAAGGCTCCTGAAGCAGGCTCTGCGCTATCCCGCGGTCCGTGAGCAGGTCCGCGTCGGAAAGAAAATGACCGGCCAGGATGTCCAGCAGGAGGAAGGATTCTTTCAAAGCGCCTTGGCTTTGCAGCCGGAGCGCCTCCCGATGGACCAGGTCGGGCGCGCATCTGGCGGCCTCAGCGAAGTTAATGCGGGCTCGCTGCGAGTCTCCCGCGCGCAGATCCAAGAGCCCTAGTTCAACCTCGAGCTTGGCCTCGAATTGCCCGCCTCGTGCCGAGGCCCGCAGGCTCAAAGCCAGGGCCTTTTCGAGCTTCTGCCGGGACAGCGGAGCCTGCCGCTCGGCGCAATGCCACAAGGACAGCCGGGACTCGGGCAAAGCGCAAGGGCGCCAGGACAAAGCGACTTCGCGAGCCAGGCAGGCGACGCTCAAGACATAGAGCGAAGCCAGGGCGGCCAGGGCCGGCCAGAGGACAGTCCGCGGCCGCGGGGCCGGCACGGCAGCGGCCAAGGCTGGAAAGAACCTCTCCGCCAGCGCGGCGATGGGGAGCGCCGCCAGCACGGCCAGCAGGGGCAAGAGCGGGTCGAAATAGCGCGGCTCAAAGGACATGGGCGCATGGATGAGGAAGAAATAACCGCAGAGCAAGGCCAAAGCGCGGGCCCCGGCTTCGGCACGGCAGCGGATGAACCCCATTACCGCCAGCAGGACGAGCGCCCAATGCAGCCCGAGGGCCTGGAGCAGCCGCAGGGCGCACGAGGCCAGATAGCCTGCTGGCGCGGCAGCGATGCCGCGCAGGGCCGAGGAGCGCAGCTCGGCCGGGTCCTCCGACAGGCCCCAACTGAGGGCCAGCCCCCCATCCCCCCCATCGACATGACTGACGACGCCCTGGCTCGCCCGGTAGAGGTTGCGGACCTGGGCTTGGTCCTCGAAAGGGATGAAGCGATGGAATTGATAGGCATTGCGGCCGACCCAGGGCAGCAGGAAGAGATAGGATAGGCCGAGGATCAGCCACAGGGAACCCCGGGCAGGCGCGGCCGTGCCCAGACGGCGCCGGAGCCCCAGAAAGAGCGCGGGAGGGAATAGGAACAGCACCGACCGGCACAAGAGGCTGACCGCGACGGCAAAGCCTAGGAGCCAGGAGCGGGCCGGGGTCGGCCGCCTCGCCCAGCTCATGAGGACGGCGGCGACGAGCAGGAGCACCAGGCCGTAGAAGCCCTCGATATGTTCGCCCTGCGGGCTCCGGATCAGCGCGGGATGAAACGCCACGATCGCGGCGGAACAGAGGCCGGCCAAGGGCGACAGCGCTTCCATGGCCAGCCAACCGGCGAGCGGGATCTCGAGAGATCCCAGAGCCGCCTCGCATCGGGGGCCGCGGGGCCGCGCAGCGGGGATGTAGGTCTCCACGATGGAGAGGAACGCCGGGTAGGCGATGCCCCGGAAGGCCGAGGGCTGGCCGCGCAAGCCATGCACTCCCCATTCCCGCAGACTCAGCCCCGCCTCATAATAGTCCGGGCGGCTGGCAGCCCGGAGCTTGGCCGGCGAATCGATGCGGCCGGCGCTCTGGAAGCGGAGCCAGGCTCCGGCCAGGGAAATGAGGAGAAGCAGCAATGAGAACGATCGCCGCACCGATGGACTATAGCAATTTGCCGCGGCCCGCCCGAGGGGCCCGCCGCAGGCGTGTTTTGCTATCATAGCTTGGGATCCGGACGTGCTCACGACAACATCTTTTCATCGCCACGGGGGCCGGAGCCCCCGCCTTCCAGCGCTCGGGCTCGCCGCGGCGCTGCTCCTGGGTACGCCTCTTCACGGCGAGACCCTGCTGCCGACCTCCAACGTGCGCGTCCAGGTCTCCTCGGCGGGCGTCACGGGCCTGGACTGCCGCAGGCGCGCTTTCCGGATGGAGTTCTCCCGGGACATCGGGCTGAGGTACCGGAGCGTCGCCGGGCAGATGTTCAACAGGAACGTGGACCCTTACACGCTGGTCCGGGGCTTCTTCGCCCTCATCCTGATGGCGCCCCTGGCCGTGCTGGCGCCTCCGGCGGACTTGGTGGCGGCGCCGTGGCGGCGGGAATGCGGTTTCGACCTCTGGGTCCAGGGCCGCCTGCGGGGCTGGGCCGGCAGCTCCGTGGCCGACGCGCCCCTTGGCGCGGAAGGGGCCAGCATGGCGGAGGCGGGGGTCGAGGACATCGTCGCGCCCCGCTATGTCCTGACCCGGGCCACCGCCACCGCCGACGGCGAGGGACGCTTCGCCGTGTCTTTGCCCGGCCGGGTCGGCCCCAGCCCGCAGTTCGAGCTGCGCTGGCTGGTCGACTCTTTGCCCTCGGGCAAGATGTCCTTGCGCAAACGCGGGAGCCGCTTCATCCTCTCCGAGCCGGAGCCGGAGTTCGGCTCCAGCGCGGACACCATGGCGCCGTTGGAGATCCAGCCGGGACGCGAGCGATGAGCCGGGCGGCCCGCGCCTGGGGCCTGTGCCTCATCGCCGCCGGCCTGGGCTGCGCGGGCCCTCGGGCGACCGGCGGCATGCCCCTGGGGGAGCTGGAATCCGCGGCGCAGGCGCGCTTGGACGCCGGAGACCTGCGCGGCGGGGCGGCGCTGCTGCGCGCGGCGGTCGAACGGTCCGAGGCGGAACTGGGACCCGCCCACATGCGCACCCTGTCCTTGATCGGCGAGGAGGCCTCGGCCCGCCGGGGCCTGGGAGAGGTGGCCGAGACCGAGAATATCCTGGCCCGCCTGCAGGCGCGGGATGCGGGGACTTTCGAGTACTTCGTCACCCTCGGGGAGGTCCTGCTGCTCGTGGACCGGCGCGCCGAAGCCGCAGCCGCTCTGAAAAAAGCCGAAGCCTTGGAGCCGCAGGCCGTCGAGGGCTACGACCGCCTGGCCGGCGTCTACAGGAGGATGGGCCTGCTGACGGAGGCGGCGCAGTGCCTGGAGAAGGCCGGGCGGCGCGACCTGGGCGACTACAGCCTGCTGGTGAAGCGCTCCACCAGCCTCTACCTCTTGCGCCGCTATGACGAGGCCAAGAAGGCCGCCCGAGAGGCGCAGGCCCTGTGCCCCACCTGCGCGGAAGCCTACGTCCAGCTCGGCTACGCGGAGCTCGACAGCGGCGACGACGCCGCGGCATTGCGCACGTTCCAGAAAGCGCAGGAATTGGCCCCGGAGGACCCTCGGTCCTACCACCATCTGGCCTATTCATACGCCGTGCGCGGACAGAACGACAAAGCGGCGGCCTTATACATGCGCGCCATCGAGGTCGCGGAGCGCAAATCCCCGCCGGACTATCCGCACCTGCTCCAAGCCATCACCCATCTCTCCGCCGTCTACACCGCCGAGCAGCGCGCCGGCGACCAGCGACGGCAGGGCGACCTCGCCGCCCTCTATGTGCGCAGCCGCGCCATCCTGGAGAAGATCCCCGACGACCCGCGATTCTTGAACCTGGCCGGGATGCTGGCCTTGGCGGTGAACAAGGCTGCCGACGCGGAGGCCTACCATCGCCGAGCGCTCGCCTTGCTGGAGAAACGACCGCAGTCGACGGAGCTGGAAGAGGCGCTGGCCGCCCTGGCGGTGCTGGCGGAGCGGGATGGACGCCACGACGTGGCGCGGGCGCTCTATGAGCGCGCCTTGGCCGTGGGCAAGGGGATCCCCGGCAACCACCAATACCTCCAGACCCTGACCGGGGCGGCGCGCTTCTACCAGTCTCAGCGCCGATTCGAGCCGGCCGAGCGGTGCTTCCAGGAGGCCGAGGCCCTCCTGGGCAAGACCCCCGCGGACCCCCAATTCCGGGAGCTGCTGGCAGCGATGGCGGGCTTCTATCGGGACTGGGGCCGGCCGGCGGCGGCGCGGAGGCTGGAGGAACGCGCCGCGGAGCTCGGAAAGGTTCCTAGCGGGCTGTTGAAGAACCCGCAAGATATCAACAGTCGCATGCCAAGCCAGTGAAGACTATGTCCGGACACAGTCGATTCAGCGGGCTGTAGGCGGCTGCAGTCCGTCTCCGAACTGGCGAGCCGAAGGCTCGCCAGTCGCGCCGAAGGCGCCATCCTCCGCTCGACCTATCAACCCGGTTCTTCCGCCCCGCTTCGCGGGTCGGTTGCGGGCGAGCTATCGCTCGCCCGCTCGCAAGACGGACTTTGTCAGCACCCCGTTAGTCGCCCGCCAGCCGGCGCAGCTTCTTCTCCAGGTCGAAAGCGATGGCCGGCTCCTGCGCGAAGAGATTGCGCCGCTCCCCCGGATCCGTCCTGAGGTCGTAGAGCTCGCGGGCATCGCCGAGCTCGTCGTCGATGAGCTTCCAGCCGCCCGCGGAGCGCAGCGAGCGCCGGCAGGAGCGCAGGAGGAAGTCGGTCTCCGAAAAGGCGTCCAGCGCCAGGGGCTTGCCTTCCAGGAGCGGCTGGAGGCTGACCCCCCGCATCTGCTCCCGCAGCCGCGCGGGGGGCCGGACGCCCATGAGCTCCAGCAAAGTGGGCAGCACGTCGATGAGGCGCACCTGCTCGGAGATGCGCCGCGGGGCCAGGCCCGGGGCCTGGACCATCAGCACCGCGCGGATGACCTCGTCGTACAGGGTCAGGCCGTGGTCGACGCCGCCGTGCTCGTCGAATTCGTCCCCGTGGTCCGAGATGACCGCGACGACGGTCCGCTGCCGGAGCCGCGGCATGGCCCGAAGTCCCTCCAGGAAGGAGCCCAGGCGCGCGTCGGCCCGGGCGATCTTGGCGTCGTAGCCTGCGCGCCAGGACCGCACCTCGTCGGCGGACGCGGGGCCGGCTTCGCCCGCGATGCCCTGGGCGCGGCGCGCCATCCAGGATTCGTCCCGGCGGCCGAACTGGCCGTGCACATCGTAGCCGTGGGCAAACAGGAAGAAACGCTGGTCCTGGTGGCCTTGCAGCCAGTCCAGGGCCTGGGGGAGCGTCGACTCGAAGCCCCCGAAGGTCGCGGAGTCGGAATAGACGTCGAAGCCCCGCGACATGCCCGAACCGCGGCCCAGGCCCGCGCCGCCCGTAAAGGCCGCCGTGGCGTAGCCGGCCTCCTTGAGGACCTGGGCCAAGGTCAGGAACTGGTAGGGCAGCTTGGCGAGCTCCTGTTTCCGCGCGGTGAAGACGGCGTAGCGATTGACCACGCCGTGCTGGTGCGGGTACAAAGACGTGAAGACGGAGAGCATGGAGGGCAGCGTCCAGGGGGCCTGGGATACCGCGTTGGCGAAGACGGCGGCCTGGCCCGCGAAGCGGTCCAGGCGGGGCGTGATGGGCTGGGGATAGCCGAGGGCCCCGACATGGTCCGGCCGCAGCGCGTCGAGGCTGATCAGGACGAGGTTGCGCCGCTCGCGGCCGCTGGCCCACGGCGGCAGAGCCGCGCTGGCGGCCAGCAAGGCCAAGGCCAGGATACTCCGACGCGTCTCGGGCGGCATCCGCGATATGATAGCCTTAAGCAAAAGTATTGTACAATCCTGCTGGACGGCGGAAGGAGGGAGAACCAATGCAACGACAAAGCGTCCTGGTGTGCGGCATGATCGGCCTTCTGGCCTCGTGGGCGGTCAGCGCCGAGCCGCAGAAGCCGGACCAAGCCAAGAAGCCGGCCCCGGCCGCGACGGCGAAGAAACCGGACCAAACCAAGAAGCCCGCCCCGGCCGCCGCGGCGCAGAAGCCGGACCAAGCCAAGAAGCCCGCCGCCCCGCGAAGCCCGTCTTTGCCGCCGCAGGAGCCCGAGAAGACCGTGCTCAACGAGCCGCTCGTCGTCAAAGCGGCCGACTGGACGCTCGCGTCCTTCCTGGACTGGGCCGCGAAGAAGACCACGGCGAACTTCGTGATCCGCGAGGGGCTGGAGCAGCAGAAGGTGAAGACCGTCCTGTCCAAGGGCACGGCGCGGCAGATCCTGCAGAAGACCTTGGGCGACCAAGGCATCGCGCTCTGGCCGGTCGGGCCCCATGACACGTATTTCGTCGCGCGTTTCGGCACCGCCATGCCGAAGGACCCCAGCTCCGGCGTCGCGGACCCCCGCCTGGACAAGTTCGTCACCGTCAGCGTCGACAAATCCCCCTTGGGGGTCTATATGGACTCGGTGGGCAAGCAGGCCGGCATCAAGGTCGGCGCGAGCGGCGACATCATGGCGCTGCGGGTCACCGCCTCTCTGCGCAAGGTCCCGGCCCGGGACGCCCTGTTCGCCTTGGCCCTAATGAAGGGGCTGACCTATCGGCGGGACGCCAAGACCGGCGCCTGCGAGTTCTCGCGGGCCACGCGGGCCAAGTGAGCCGCTGAGCAGGACGCCGTGGGTCAGGCCCTGTAGATAGCGCACCGCCACGTTGTCCCGCTGGAGGGCGCCGGCCTCGTCGAAGAAGAGGCGGGCCTCGCGGTAGCGGCCCTGGCGCCGGAGGGCCTCGCCCGCGTTGAGCAGGACCCGCCACCAGCCCCGGTCTATCGCGCGCGTCAGGTGTCCGAGCCAGACGTCCCGCCTCAAGCGCGCCGCCCACTCCCGGGACTCGGTGCGCAAGGAGAGGACCGCCTCCGGATGCGTCCCGAGGACCGACTCGAAGGTCTGGATGGCCCGCGAGCTCAGCGGCGAGAGAGCCCCGCCGCCCAGGATATCGAAGAGCGCCAGACGCATGGGGTAGGCCGCTCGTTCCGCCGCGACCTTGCGGTCCAGCCGGGCCATGAGCTCCGGGTAGGTGAGCCGGGTCGCGTTCGCCATCCGCCACTGTCCGCCGGGCGCCAAGATGCCTGTCCCGCGGGAGGCGTTGCAGGCGAAGAGGGCGTCGATGATCGCGTCGGCGTAGAGCTCGTAGGCGGGCGGCCAGACATGGCAGTTGTCCTCGAAGAGGTCGAATCCCGGTATGCCGTGCGGGGCGAAGGCGATGAATCGGCGCTCGAGGTCGGCCAGGGGCAGGCCGTACCTTGCGGCCAGGTCCCGGATGCCCTGGTTGCGCGTGGGGGTGCAGGACATCGGGGAGGGATCGCGCTCCAGGGCGCGGGCATAGCGGCTGCGCGCCTGGTCGTAGCGGCCCCGGCGCTCGGCGATGAGCCCCTGGCAGTAGGCCACCAAAGCGCTGCCGGGATAGCGGCTCTCCAGGGCCGTGCCCAGCCCCTGGGCGGCCGCGAGGTTCCCGCGCCGCAGGGCTTCGAGCATGAGGATGAAGTCGTCCTGGAAGGGGACGAGCTTGGACGAGAAATGGTTGTCCCGATAGTTGACCGGCAGGGTGCACAGGACGACGGGCACCCCGCGGCGGGCCGCTTCATCGGCGAACCTTTCGAGGGCTTCGAAATAGTAGCGGTCCAGCCCGGTCAGCAAAACGTCCACCTGAGGGCCCAGCAGGTCGCAGAGCCTGCGGAAGACCGCGCTGTAGGACAACGCGCCTTCATACTTCCATGGATTGACCCGGCGCGTCCCCGGGACCTCGGTGTTGCCCGCGATGAAGACCACGAGGTCGGGAGCGTAGCCCAGGATCTCCCGCCCCATCAGCAGCGTGCGATAGGCGTCGAACATCCCCATGCCGCAATTGATGACCTGGAAATCGGACTGGGGCAGGACCTGCCTCAGCTTGCGGGCGAGGATATCAGGGGGGAAGTTCTGAGCCGTGGAAGAGCCGATGATGAAGACCCGCTTGGTCGACGGCCCTTTCCGCTCGGGGAAGGATTGCGGCCGCAGGCGAGGCCGGACGCTCTCATAGCGGGCTTTCCCATCCCGCACGACCCGCTTGAAGGAGGGGCGGTACATGTCCAGGTAGAGATAGCTGAAATTCCTGTCAGGCTCTAACCTGCGGTCGCCCCGCAGGTACAGGGCCCCCTCCATGATCACGATCGCGGCGCACAGCCCGAGACAGGCCGCCAGGAGCCTCTCCGCGAGCCGCCTCATCGGCCGGCCCCTGCGGGCCCTCTCATTCGAAGTCCTTGGCCTTGGGGACGGCCTCGGGGCCGACGTCCTTGTTGACCACGATCTCGATGACGGGGCTGACCCAGCGGTTGTTGCCCTTGGTGATGACGCAGAGCCGGTAGTACCAGATGCCGCCGTCGACCTTGGCATCCACGTATCTGGTGACCGCGCGATCGCCCGCGGAG
The DNA here is from genome assembly GCA_026388095.1 of Elusimicrobiota bacterium. Taxonomy (NCBI): domain Bacteria; kingdom Pseudomonadati; phylum Elusimicrobiota; species Elusimicrobiota bacterium. The sequence continues at coordinate 26,962 of JAPLKL010000029.1, forward strand.
AAAAGCTCCCCGTTCTCGGGGTATACGGGGTCGTGCATGGTCGAGGAGCGGACCAGCTTGTAGGCCTTGAAGTCCGCCCGTTTGTACTTCTTCCAGGTCGCTATGACCCGCCCGCCCTCGTACCAGGCCGAAAAGCCTATGGCCCGCACCAAGGTCGGCGGCCTGAAGAGGCGCGGCTGCGGCTGCGCCCGCGCCGGCGCGGCCATGGCGCAGGCCAGGGCCGCGGCCAAAGTCAGTCTCGTCAAGGTCATGGCTCCTCCAGTCCGGCCGGTTTATGATAGCACACGCAGGGGCGGGTCCGATGCCGCAGGTAGTATAATAGGGGCGGGTCTCCCGGACATGAGGATACACCTGGTCATACTGCCCCTGCTCCTGCTGGCCGCGGGTTCCGCGGCCGCGCAAAGGAATCGGGAGCCGCATGGTCACGGAACGCGGCAGGCGCGCCGGGCGGTTCCGGCCCTGCGGCCGAAGCGCCCGGCGTTCGCGCCGAGGCGGTTCGTGGGCCCCCGGCGGGCCCGGACGCAGACCGTCTACATCCGGGTCAACGAAGGCTACACCCCCTCCAGCGCCGCCCAGCCGCAGACCGTCTATTTCCCTATCGACAACGGCTACGCCCCCTACAGCCCCGCCCACCCGGCGCTCATCTCGAACTACGAGACCCTGATCGCGCCCCCGGAGGAGCCGGCGGCCCCGCAGCCGCAGTGCCGTTCCGACGTTGACGCCCCCGGCTATCAGGTCAAGGAGCACCCCGACAGTTTCGCCGTGGTGGTCGGCGTCGAGAACTACTCCAGCCTGCCCAAGGCCGACTTTGCGGCCTGCGACGCCCAGGCCGTGCGCGACCACCTCAAGAGCCTCGGCTATCCCGTGCGCAACACCATGTTCCTCGCCGACAACAAGGCCGTCCGGTCGGGACTGGAGAAATACGTGGACACCTGGCTGCCCAAACAAGTCGGCAAGGACTCCCGGGTCTTCTTCTATTTCTCGGGCCACGGCGCGCCGGACCCCAAGACCGGGCAGACCTACCTGCTGCCCTGGGACGCGGACCCCAAATACCTCGACGAGACCGGCTATCCGATGCAGAAGCTCCTCGCCAAGCTCGATGCCTTGCCCGCCAAGCAAGTCGTGGTGGTGCTCGACGCCTGCTTCTCCGGGGCGGGCGGCCGCTCGGTGCTGGCCGAAGGCACCCGGCCCTTGGTCACCAAGGTGGACCTCGGCCGCGGCTCGGCCAAGCACCTGGTGCTCTTCACGGCCTCGGGCGCCGATGAGATCACGGGCACGGTCCAGTCGCAGGGCCACGGCCTTTTCACCTATTACTTCCTCAAGGGGCTCAACGGCGCCGCGCGGGGGAGCCAGGAAGGAGTGACCGTCCAGGACCTCTACGACTACCTCCGGCCCCAGGTCGAGGACGCCGCCCGCCTCGACAACCGCGACCAGAGCCCTCAGCTCTTCGTGCCGCCCGAAGGCCAGCGCCGGCTCCTCATCAAGGATCTGCGCTAAGAGAAGGCTGGGCTATTTGCGGGGCTTGAGGAGTATCTTGAGCGCCGCCAAGGTGAGGACCTCCGGCTTGCAGGTCCGGCCGGTCTCCAGATAGAGCTTGAGCTTGGCCAAGGCGTCTTCCCAGCCCGTGGCGAAGCACGCATAGGTCTTGTCAGCGGCCACGCGGCGCGGGAAGCCCGCGTGCAGCAAGGTCACCTCGCAGCCTCCCCGTTTGGGCAGGATGAAGAAGCTGCACAGGGGCGGGACGCCGTTGCGGCGCGAGCCCGCGCGCCACATCCAGGCCACCTTGCGCTCGGGCTCGAGATCCACGAAGCAGCCTTCGCGTTCGCCGGAGAAGCTGCGGCAGCCGGGACGCTTGGGCCAGACCATGCGCAGGCGGCCCGCGTTGCGCGCGTCGGTCTCGGCGCCGGTGAGCCACCAGCGGCACAGCTCCCGGGCCGAGGTCAGCACGCGGTAGACCGCGGCGGGCTTGGCCTTGATCCTCACGGACAGGCGCAGATCGCGCGTACGCGACCGGGATCGCGCAGCGGCGGAGGGACGGGGCTTCTCGGCGCTCATGGCAGACTCGGCGGCTCCAGTCAGGATCCTACTTGGCGGGTTTGCTCCGGGACGGCGGCGGGAGCGGCGAGCCCCCGGGGCCGTCCTTGAGCGGCACGAACGAATGCACCAGCTCGTCAAATTGATCCCTATATATCTTCAATTTTTCGAATCGCGTCTTCGGCTCGGCGTCGTAAGCTTGGATAGTGGCCGGATAGGTCAGCACATAGAAGCCTCCGGACATGGGCAGGATGGCATACGCGTGCTTACGAGGATTGATGAGTTTGCCGTCTTGCTCACCGGTGCCCCAGCGCGCCCCGGGCGCCGCCGGCCCCAACGACGACACCACGAAGTACTTGAATTTCCGCCCGTCAATCTCCATGTCTTGGACGGGACGGAACATGATGCGTTCCTTGCCGTAGACCGAATCGAGGATCTGCTTGATGAAATCGTCGGGGCCGCTGTAGAGCTCCGACTGACCGTCGCGCAGGAGATGCGTCGCGTAGCGCGTGTACCAGCGCACGCTGAAGCTTGGCGCTCCCAGATAGAACTCCGGCTCGAACGGGCCGATGAAAGTGAGGTTGGTGAAGTGCGTCCCCTCCGAGTCGTATATCACGCTCCAGGCCCAAGGCACGTCGCACTGGAAGTCCCGGTTCGGGGATGTGTAGAGGGAATGGGAAGGCGGCTTGCAGCCGCTGGCGAGCAGTCCGCAAAGCGCCAAGGTCGCCGCCGCCCAGGTCCGTTTCATAAAGCCCGTTGTGAGTATATCAGGAGAAAATCGCTTTGTCCAGGAAAGGGGACCTTCCCCCCTCAATCCTCGTTCAGGAGCGCCAGGCGCTTGGCCCGCCTCTCCCAGCGGTCCGCCCGGTCCGTGTCCCCAGACTGGCGCCAGGCCGCGGCCAAGCGCAGGCTCAACGCCGCCTCCAGGCCGCGCTCGCCTTGGCGCCGCGCCAAGCGCGCCGCGCTCTGGTAGAGGCGCAGCGCGTCCTCAGCTTGCCCGCGCCGCTGCAGGACGCTGGCGAGCTGGGCCATGAGCTCCGGGTCGCGCCGCCGGGCGATGCGGCCGCGGGCGACGTCCAGAAGCCGGTCGGCCTTCGGGGACATGTGCATGCGGTCGAGGGCGTAGGCCTTCCACAACAGGGGCTGGGCGCTCTCCGGGGACTGCAGGATCCAGGCGTCGAGCTCCGCCAGGACCTTGACCCCGCGCGGCGGCCGAGCCAGCAGCGCGTCCATGTCGTCGGGCCAGAGCTGGTTGGGCGGGACCAGACGCCGGGAGGCGGCCGCGACCAGCCAGCCCGCCGGGCTGGAGCGGCGCAGATAGACCAAAGCCGCGTCGTCGGCGTAGGCCAGCCGCCAGTCCGGGGCCTCGTCGAGCACCCGCGCCGGATAGGCCGCGCGGCGGTTGCGGATGACGACGTAATTGAAGCGATAGGCCTCGGCCAGCTGCCGGAAGCGGGCGGGCCAGCGCTCGGCGTCGTTCATGAACGAGGTCCCGTAGAGGTCGGCGCGGCTGTCCACGAACACGGGCCGGCCCGAAAGGGCCAGGAGCTCGTCGCCGGTCTCCGGCTCGTTGAACATGCGGCCGGTCACCCCGTTGGCCTTGAGGTAGTTGACCGCCCCCTCCAAAGCGGGCCTGCCGTAGCCGGGGACGCGCCCCAAGGGGACATAGACCGTCTGCCAGTGCCAGACGAAGAGCGCGGCGAAGGCCAAGGCCAGGCGCGCCACGCGGCCGGCGGTGTCGCGCAGGGGATGCAGAAAGTGCCCGAGCGCCAGGGCGATGAGCGGGCAGGCGGCCAGGATATAGAGGGGCTGCTGGACCGGAGCGACCAAGGAGAGGACCAGCAGGCCGGCCGCGGACACGGCCAGGAAGAACTCCTGCTGGAGGCAGATCCAGGTCGCGGCGGCGCCGGCCACGACGAAAGCGCTGTAGAGGTTGAGCCACGACGAGGGCGGCCTGACGGCCGGGGCCGTGTCGAGGAAGGTGTGCCTGATGATGGCGAGGCCGTGGGGGTTGAGGGCCAGGCCGGCCAGGGCCGCGGCGAGCAGCGCGCCGAAGCGCAGGCGCTCGCCCCGGCCCGCGTGAATCGTGGTCTTGACCACCTTGATGCCCACCAGCCCCAGGCCGATGAACGCGGAGCTCCCGTTGATGTTGGACCAAAGCAGTTCGACGACGCCGACCTGGGCCACGGTGGCCCAGGTGAAGGGGCGCTTGGGCCGCAGCACGCGGATGAGGAGGGCCAAAAACAGGAAGTCGAAGAGGCCGGGGGCCTCGGTCATGCCCGGCCAGGCCGCCACGGCGCCCAAGCCCAGCACCCCGGCCGCGAGCAAGGGGCTGCCGGGCGAGAGTGGCAGCAGCAAAGCGAAGGCGATGGCGATGACGCTGCATTTGAGCGTGGCCAGGGCCGGCAGGCCGCCGCTGCGGTCCAGGTGCTTGAACAAGACGTCGCAGAGCCAGGAGTCCGTGGACCAGGGCGCTCCGGTGGCGGTATGGGAGAAGGAGTCCGCCTGCGGGACGGCGTGCCGGGCGATTATGTCGGCGCCGGTGCGGATGTGCAGCCAGGTGCCGGGCTCGTGGGCGGAGTAGGCGGCGATGAGGAAGACGAAGAAGAACAAGAGCGCGGCGAGAGGCCCGTGGGGGTGGTGGGCGCTCTCCTGGGGATGGGTCTGGGCTTGGCTCTTCATGGGTCAGATGGCGCAGCCGACGGCCGGGATCGAACCGGCGACCTACCGCTTACAAGGCGGTTGCTCTACCGCTGAGCTACGTCGGCGTCGGGCTTATTATACAAGGATAATCCCGGGACCGCCAGGAGTCGATTCGGCAACATTTTACGTGAGGCGATCCGCGCGATTGACGGGGCGCAGGGAAATATGGATAATTCTGGGCATGGCGAAGATACTGCTCGTCGATGACAACAAACTGATCAGATTGGTGGAATCAGGCATTCTGAACGGGCTTGGCCATGAGGTCGCCACGGCTGAGGACGGCACTAGCGCCGTCCTCGCGTTCAGACAGCAGAAGCCCGACCTGGTGATCCTGGACTACCAGATGCCGGGAGCCTCGGGGACGGAGGTCCTGCGAGAGCTGCGGAGCCTCGATCAAGGCGCTAACGTCCCGGTCATTTTCCTGAGCGGGACTTCCAGTCTCCAGATCATGTCCAACGCGACCGAGGATCTGCCGCTTTCATGCTTCCTAGAAAAGCCGGTGAATTCGGCCAAGCTCAAGGAGGCCATCGACGGGCTGCTTTCCCCGCAGCCCCAAACGCCAACCGACCCTCCTGCCGCGCCGGTCATCCCGCCCCAAGCGCAGATTGAGCCGTGTCCAGCTTGCCGGGCCGAGAACCCGGCCGGAGCCAGGTTCTGCCTGAGTTGCGGCAAACCCATAGGCGCCTCGAAATGTCCCAAATGCCAGACGCAACTGCCCGCGGTCGCCAAGTTCTGCTTCTCCTGCGGGGAAAAGCTGGCCGGGTAGAGCCGGTTGCTGCCTGGACGCGGATTGCGCCTATCCCTTATGGGACTTTAGGCCCACCTTGCCCAGGCCCTAGGGCCCAGGCTCAGGCCGGGCCCCGGGGCCCCTGACTTTCTGGGTCCAGCGACCTAAGCTATGGCGTGGCAAGAACAGGAGGGCACGCGACGTCCCGCACGGAGTTTCTCCTCGCGGCCGCGCTGGCCCTCCTCCTGCCGGCGCACCTGGGCGCGAAGAGTCTCGAGTCTTTAGCCTCCCAGGAATTCCCCCAGTCGTTCGGCGCCGCCTTGCAATCCGCCCAGCTCCCGGAGGTCCCGTCGGCCGGCCCGGGAGCCCCGGTCGAGGCCGCCAAGCTCAGCCTCGGCAACGGCCTCAACGTCTATTTCGTCAACGTCTTCCAGGGCGACGCCGAGTTCATCGAGCTGCCCAACGGCAAGACCGCGCTCATCGACGCGGGCCCCGCTCCCGACCCCAACTCCCAGTACACCACCCCCATCGTCGCCAGTTTCCTGACCCAGCACGGCGTCAAGAAGATCGACTACCTCGTGCTGACCCACCCGCACGCGGACCATTACGGCGGCATGCCCTACGTCTTCGACAACCTGCAGGTGGACAACTTCTACGACACCGGGGTGGACAACACCGCGGCCAAGGGCGACGAGCTCGTGCGCCAGAAGGCCGCCCAGGAGCCGGGCTGCAGCGTGACCCGCCCGGCCGAAGGCGACAGCCTCAGCTGGGCCCCCGGAGTGCAGGTCCAGGTCCTCAACACCTGCCCCAGCTCGGCCAAGGCCTCCGACTTCGGGCCCGATGCCGGGAGCTTCCCCAACGACTGCTCCATCGTGCTGAGGATCGCCTACCAGGGCTCCTCCGTGCTGTTGACGGGCGACGCCGGCACGGGCGTCGAAGCCCGGCTCGTCAAGACCTACGGCGATGGGCTCAAGTCCGATATTCTCAAGGTGGGCCATCACGGCAGCGCGTACTCCACCAGCGCGGCCTTCCTCGCGGCGGTGCAGCCGAAGGCGGCCTACATCGAGGTCGGCCGGAACACCTTCGGGCACCCGACCCAGTCGACTTTGGACCGCCTGCAGGCCGCGGGCGTGGCCGTCCACCGCACCGACCGCGACGGCACGCAGGAAGTCGCTCTCGGCGGAGCCTCCCAGCAGGAAGCTCCCGCCGTCGCGATGCACCCCTGACCGAGCGGCAGGCCACCAAGCCCCCCCGCGCTTAGGACCATTGTCAGCCGCATCCTGGCCCATAGGACCCAATGCCGATCCCTTCGGAGGCGGTATAATCAGACTCAGCTAATCTTGGAGGCCAGCAGCCATGATGAACCGCGCCCTTTTCATAGCCGTGCTCGCCGCGAATCTCCCCTCCGGAGCCGCGGCAGCGCAGGTCGTGCGCACGGCCGCCCCAGCGGCCACGGCCTCTCCCATCATGCCCGTGCTCCCGGGAGCCGGCGGCCTCTCCGCCACAGGCTTGTCTTTGTCCCTCCAGTCGGCGGACCTGCGCCTGGCGGCCCCCTCCCTCCAGGCCGTGCCGATTTTGGCCCCCGCGGTGCAGGCAGCCCCGGCGCTCTCCGCTTTGCCCAGCGCCGCGCCGCTCGCCGCGTCCATCGTGCCCGCTTCCCTCATAGCCCAGCCCGGCGAGAGCCTGACCCCGGCGCAGGCCGTGGCCGCGCAGTCCCAGCGCCTGGAGACCTTCACCCAGGCCGCCGCCCCGATCCTGGCCAAGACCCAGGACGCCAAGTCCGGCGCGGAAACCTCCAAGGACGCGGCGGCCCAACTGCTCGATCCCTCTTTCAAGGCGCCCGCCGATGACGCCGCGACCCCGGTCACGGCCCCTGCCGGGCCGGCCAAGGCCGCTCCGGTCAAGCTGCGCGGCGCGCCCCTCCTCAAGAACGTCGCCTTCTCCCCCGAGGTCTCGGCCCAGCACCAGAGCCTGCTCATCGAGACCCTGACCCGCCGCAAGGCCGGCTGGACCCGCGGCCTGGCCGCCATGGGCGTCAAGCTCGACGGCCCCACGGCGCCGGTCATCACCGTGCGCGCGGCGCGCGACATCGCCAAAGGCGCCAAGGTCGAATACACCTTCGATTGGATGCAGAGCGAGACGCACGTGGGTTCGTTCAAGGCCTATGTGACCGTGAAGAACCTCAACCCGGAACTGCGCCGCGGCGTGGCCCCTGAACCGGCGAAAGAAAAGCAGATCCGCATGCGCTTCAAGAAGACGGTCCTCGCCGACGTCGGCGGCATCAAAGTGGAATCCCAGGTCACTCCCACTGACATCGAAGCCTACCTCGAATCCAAGGGCCTGCGCCTGCTCTCCAAGGGCTGGGACGGCTATTACACGGTCTCGGTCACGGGCCAGGACCAGGCCGACGCGGTCGCCGACGCGCTCTCCGGCAAAGGCATCGTGCTCTACGCCACGCCCATGACCTTCACGGTCCCGGAAGCCAACCAGGTCCAGATCGCCTTCAAGGAATCCACGGTGCGCCCCGTCGGTGGCCTCGACGTCGAGACCTCGGTCAGCGAGACCGAGATCGGCGAGTTTTTGAGCGCCCACGGGCTGCGCGTGCTCTCCGTGGACCGCGACGGCCTCTACACGGTCGGCGCCGAAGGCCTCGCTTCGGCGGCCGCCGCGCAGTTCTTGCAAAAGCAGCGGGCCGTTTTCTATGCCAAGCCCGTCCAGTTCGACCCGCCCGCGGCCAGCATGCTCATCATCGAGTTTTACAAGTCCTACGTGCTCTCCATCGGCGGACTCAATATCGAGAACTCGGTCAGCGAGGACGATATCTCCAACCTCCTGCAGGACCACGGCCTCATGCTGGTCAAGATCCTCAACAACGGCGCCTACAAGGTGGCCCGGGTCTCCGACGCCACGCCCGGCAAGGACCTGGTCGCGGCCGTCTCCGCGCAGCCCATCGTGAAGCAAGCCATGGCCCTGGGCGGGGTCACGGACGAGCAGATCCGATCCGCGGCCAAGGGCGTGGAGTCCTACAAGGGCCGGCCCTGGTCCTCAACCGAGTACAACATGGCCTACGGCACCACCTACTGGGGCCTGGAGGAGCGCGGCGCCACGCCGGAGCAACTCAAGCTCTTCGAGAAGCTCTGCGACGAGGCGCCGGTGCGCGCCGGCGGCTTCAACCCCTGGTCCGGCGACTAAGAAATACTCAGATGGAGTATTCCGCCAGCGGAGGCGGCCGCGCTTTTCTTCACTGCCTTCGTCGATCTTCGTTGATCTAAAGCCGGCTTTGCAGGCCGTTGCAGGCGGCGACCTGACGAACAAAAAGTACTAGTTCTATAACGATTTTTTGTAGTTTACTTCCAGCGCTGGAGGTAGACTACAGAAAACTGATTATTATTTCAGCATAATCCATTCTCCAAGTCGCTATTATTTCATAAGGTGCCCCGGAGAATCCAAAAGGAGACCAGCGAGACGATGGTCCATTTTGAAAGGTTTGCGTCCGAGCGAAGGGAGGACGCAAACCCCAGCGCCGACACTCTGGTCGGCGCCGTTCTGTTGTTCAACCCCGGGAATTCAGGCCAAGACTCTCGCAAGCCCGACGGCCCTACTTCTTGGGAGCCGGGAACGAGCGGCCCTCTTCCTGGCCGGACTGAGGCGTCGAGAAATGGGAGTGCTGGAGCAGCCATTTCCCATTCTTTTGGACGAGGACCGAGGTCAGCCGGCCTTCCATCTTCACCTCGCCGGTCTCGGTCTGGGCGATGTACTCCAGGCCATGGGCGGCCCAGGCGACCCGGCCGGAATGGCCGAAGCCCAGGAGCGTAAGCTTGACCGAGATGCTCTTCGCCTGCGCGAAGTCGCGCGCCAAGGACTTCTGGAACTGCTCGCGGCTCGAGACCTGCTCGTCCTTGCCGGTGCCGTAGCCGAAATAGTCCGGCGCGGTCATGGTCAGGAGCTTGGCGGCGTCTTTGGCCGCATAGGCTTGCCAGTAGGCGTCGATGGCGGCCAGGGCCGGTGCCTTGGCCCCGGCGCTCCCGGCCGCCGCAACGGCGACCGTGGCGGCCGCCAGGGCCGCTGCCAGCAGTGCGATTCTCTTCATCTTCATATCAATCCTCCCTCCGGGATGAGCGGGTTCCGGGATCCCATGCCAATGGCCCGCCTACTCTATCAGATTTGCGGCGGCCCGGATGAGGTATCATATCGCCATGAACAGGACATCGCTTCTTCTGGCCGCGCTCATCCCGCTGCTGCCCTGCCCCGGAGGAGCCGCAAGCGCCCCCCCAGCCTCGCCCCAGCGAGCCGCCAAGGAATTGCAGGCGGTCCTTAGCCGGCTCGACCGCGACCTGGCCGCGGCCGCGCGGAGCCTCGCCAAGGAAGGCCTGACCGGAGCCGGAGCCCGGAAAGTGCTCACGGGCCTGTGCCTGGCCAACCCGGAGGTGGTGGACTGCGCGGCCGTAGACCCCGCGGGCCGGATGGTCACGGTCGCGCCGGCCCAGTACGCCTCTTACGAGGGAGCAGACATCAGCAAGCAGGAGCAGGTCGCGCGGCTGCACGCCACCCGCAAGCCGGTCTTGAGCCAAATCTTCCGCTCCGTCGAGGGGTACGACGCCCTCGACCTCGAGCGGCCGGTCCTGGGGCGGGACGGCCGACTGCTGGGCTCGGCCAGCATGCTCATCAAGCCCGAGGTCCTGCTGGGCGGACTGCTCGGGCCTTTGAGCGCAAGCGGGGAGTTGGCGGTCAAGGTCCTGCAGGACGACGGCCGGGTCCTCTATGCTTCAAGCAAGCCGATCGGCAAGGAGGCGCGGAAGGCCGCGGTGGGTTTGCACGGCACCCGCTGGCGGCTGGTGGTCGGCCCCCCCTCCCCCTAGGCGGGCTTGCTCCCGGAGGTCCAGCGGGCGATCCGGTCGAAGTACAGGAAGAAGACCGGGGTCACGTAGAGCGTCAGGAACTGGGAGAAGAACAGCCCTCCCACCACGGCCACGCCCATGGGCATGCGCGACTCGCCGCCCGCGCCGAAGCCCAAAGCGATGGGCAAGGTGCCCAGCAGCGCCGCCAAGGTCGTCATCATGATGGGCCGGAAGCGCTCCTTGCAGGCCTCGTAGATGGCCTCCTCCGGAGGCAGGTTCTTGCCGCGCTGGAGCTCCAGGGCCGTGTCCACCATCATGATGCCGTTCTTCTTCACCAGGCCCACCAGCATGATGACTCCCACGAAGGCGTACATGTCGAGCTCCATGCGGAAGACCCACAAAGAGAACAGGGCCCCGAACCCGGCCAAGGGCAGGGCTGAGAGGATGGTGACCGGGTGCCAGTAGTTCTCGTAGAGGACCCCCAGGACCACGTAGATGATGAAGATGGTCACGACCATGAGGAAGCCCAAGGTCGACATGGATTTGGAGAACTCCTTGGCCGAGCCGGAGAAGTCCGTGCTGATGGTCGAGGGCAGGATCTCGGCCTCGAGCTTCTTGACCGCGGCCATGGCTTGGCCGATGGAGGTGCCCGGCTTGAGGTTGAAAGAGATGGTCGCGGCCGGGATCTGACCCTGGTGGTTCACGGCCACGGGCGAGACCGTGGCCTCGATGCGCGAGATGGTGGAGAGCGGCACCAGGTCCCCGGTCTTCGAGCGCAGGTAGATCCGGCCTATGGCGGCCGGGTCCTGCATGAATTGGGGGTCCAGCTCCAGGATGACGTAGTACTCGTTGCTCTCGCCGTAGATGGTCGAGACGTAGCGCGAGCCGAAGGCCGAGTAGAAGGTGTCCTGGAGGGCCTGCAAAGAGACGCCCAAGGAGGAGGCCTTGTCCCGGTCCACATGGATGCGCAGCTTGGGCCGGCGCAGCTGCAGGTCCGAGCTCACGTCGGTCAGGCCGGGCACGGCGCGCATCTTGTCCACCATGACCGGGGTGACCCGGTAGAGGTCGTCGAGGTTGGAGCTCTGCAGCACGTACTGCCACTGGGCGTTGGTGGACTTGCCGCCCACGGTGATGGGCGGAGGGTTGTTGAGGAAGGCCATCAGGCCCGGCACGGCGTTCAAGGGAGCGCGGTAGGAGGCCAGGATCTGGTCGATGCTGCGCTTGCGCTCGGAGGAGGGCTTGAAGCCCGCGAACACGAAGCCCGTGTTCATCGGGTTCATGCCGGCCACGGAGATGAGGTCCATCAGGTCCGGGTCCGGGGCGAGGATGGCGTTGACCTTCTTCTGATACCCGACCATCTGGGCGAACGAGGTCTTGTCGTCCGCCTGCGTGTACACGGTGAAGTAGTCCTGGTCCTGGCTGGGGATGAAGCCCTTGGGCAGGACCTTGAAGAGGATCCCCGTGCCGGCCAGGACGCCGACGGTCAGCCACAAAGAGAGGCTCTTGCGGCCCAGCGCGAGCTTGAGCGTGCGCGCGTAGCCCCCGTTCATGGCCAGCAGCCCTTGCTCCACGAGCCGGAAGAGCCGGTTGGGCTCCTTCTTCTTCTCGCCCTTGCCCATGCCCTTGAGCATCACGCTGCACATCATGGGCGTCAGCGTGATGGATAGGAACCCGGAGACGAGTATCGCCGCCGCGATGCTGACCGCGAACTCGCGGAACAGGCGGCCCACCAGCCCGCCCATGAACAGCAGGGGCACGAAGACCACGACCAAGGAAAGGGTCATGGAGATGATGGTGAAGCCGATCTCCTTGGAGCCCTGCAAGGTGGCGGTCATGCCGTCCTCGCCCAGCTCCATGTGCCGGATGACGTTCTCCAGCATGACGATGGCGTCGTCCACCACGAAGCCCACCGAGAGGACCAGGGCCATCATGGAGAGGTTGTTGAGCGAGAAGCCCAGGACCTTCATGACCGCGAAGGTGGCCACCAAAGCCAGCGGGATGGTCACGCTCGGGATGATGGTGGGGCGGAACTCCCGGATGAAGAGGAAGACGACGAAGATGACCAAGGTGATGGTCAGCAGCAAGGTCAGCTGCACGTCCTTGATGGACTCCTCGATGAAGCGGGACTGGTCGAAGACCTCGTAGATGCCCACCGACGCTGGGATGAGCTGGCGGATCTTGGGGAAGGCCTCCCGGATCTCCTGGACCACCTTGACCGTGTTCGTGCCCGGCTGGCGCGTGACCGCCACGATGACCGCGTCCTGGCTCTTGCCGCCTTTCACGAACCAAGCCGTGGACTTGTTGGTCTGCACGTCGTCTAAAGCCTGGCCCAGGTCCTTGACGCGGACCGGGTAGCCGTTCTGGTACTTGACGATGAGGTTGCCGTACTCCTCGGCCTTGAAGAGCTGGCCGGGGATCTCCAAGGTGTAGGACTGCTGGAGCCCGTCGATCTGGCCGGAGGGCAGGTTCACGTTGCCCCCGCGGATGGCGTCGGCGACCTCGGAGAGCGCGATGTTGCGGCCGGTCAAGGTCGCGGGGTTGACCTGGATGCGCACCGCGAACTTCTTGGAGCCGTAGATGTTGACCTGGCCGACCCCGCTCAGGGCGGAGAGGTAGCGCGAGACCGTGGTCTCCGCGTACTCGTTGACCGTGGAGATGGGCAAGGTGTCCGAGGCCAGGGCGAAGTATATGACCGGCTGGTCCGCGGGGTTGACCTTCAGGTAGGTGGGAGGCGTGGGCAGGTTGGTGGGCAAAAAGCCCTGCGCCGCGGCGATGGCCGTGTTGACGTCCATGGCGGCCGCGTCCGCGTCGCGGTCCAAAGAGAACTGCAGGACGATCTGGGTGCTGCCCTGCATGTTCTTGCTGCTCATGGCGTCGAGCCCGGCGATGCTGGAGAACTGCTTCTCCAGCGGAGTGGCCACGGAGGAGGCCATGACCTCGGGGCTGGCCCCGGGCAGGCTGGCGTTGACCACGATGATGGGGAAGTCCACGGTGGGCAGGTCGCTGATGGGCAGGAGCTTGTAGCTCACCAGCCCGAAGAAGAGGATGGAGACCATGACCAGGACGGTCATGACCGGCCGGCGGATCCAGATCTCGGAGAGGTTCATGCGGGCCCCCGGGGAACTATTGGGTCTTGGCCACGACCTTGGCGCCCTCGGTGAGGCGCATCTGGCCGTCGGTCACCACGGTCTCGCCCGCGGCGAGCCCCTGGGCGATGACGGACTCGTCGCCCACGGTGCGGTCCAAAGTCACCTTGCGCATCTCGGCCGTGCCGTCGTTGCGCACCACGAAGACGTAGGGCCCCGCCTGCCCGCTCTGCACCACGGGGGCCGGGACCACCACCGCGTCCTTCTGGGTGTCCAGGGTCAAGGTGATGTTGGAGAACTCGCCCGGCCAGAAGCTCTGGTCCAGATTCGGCATCTCGCCCTTCATCAGGATCATGCCCGAGGCCGGGTCCACGGCGTTGTCGATGAACGCGAGCTTGCCTTCCTGGGGCTTGTTGCCCGGCCCCTGCTCCAAAGACACGACCTTGAGCGGGCCCTTGGCCATGGCCTGGCGGATGGAGGAGAGGTTCTTCTCCGCGACCGAGAACCTGACGTAGATGGGCTGCAGCTGGTTGATGGACACCAGCTTGGTGTCGCTCTTCTTGACCCCGGCGCCCTCATGGACCTGGAGCGCGCCGGTCTTGCCCGATATGGACGCGCGCACCTGGGTGTACTGGAGGTCGAGCTGGGCCGCCGCCACCTGGGCCCGGTCGCCGTCCATGTCCGCGAGCAGCTTGTCGAGCTCGGTCTTGTGGGTCTCGTACTCCTCCTGGGACGCGGCTCCGCCCTCCACGAGCTTCTTGTAGCGCGCCTCCTCGGACTTGAGGAACGCGAGCTTCTTCTCGTCGCCGTCCAGGTCGGCCTGCATCTTCTGGAGCTTCTGCTTGTAAGGCGCCGGGTCTATGACCATGAGCAGATCGCCCTGCTTGACCATGTCCCCTTCCTTGAAGTTGACCTTGAGGAGCTGGCCGTCCACCTGCGCCGTCACCTGCACCATGCGGATGGGCTCCGCGGTGCCGGGCGCCTCTATGGCCACGGGCATCTCCTTCTTCTGGACCTGGGCCGTCACCACCGGAACCGGCGCGTCACCTCCGGTCTTGGGCTTCTTCTTGCAGCCGCCCAGAGAGGCGCCGGCAAGGCTGAGAACGGTCGCGCACAGCAGGATATTCTTCATCATCGCATCCCCATGGTCTTTTCGATGTTGGCCCGCGCGACCTTGTAGTCGTGCAGGGCCGAGATGAGGCTCAAGCGCGCGTTGCTGTAGAGCACGGCCGCGTCGGTCACCTCCACGGGCGTGCCGGAGCCGGAGGAATAATTGAGCTCCGCGATGTCCCGGTTCTCCTTGGCGTCTTCGACGCCCATAGTCGCGGTCGCGATGGCCTTCTCCGCCTCCTGCAAAGAGAGGAAGGCCTTGCGGGCATCCAGCCCGATCTGCAGCTTGAGGCTCTCCACCTGGGTCTCGGTCTGGCGCAGGAGGCCCTTGGCCTCGGAGACCTTGCCGACCTTCCGGAAGCCCGTGAAGAGGTCCGCGGTGAGGTTGACGCCCGCGTTCCAGCCGTGCGTGATGGGCGAACGGCTGCCCGCGAACTGGTAGCCCGCGCTCGCGTAGAAGTCCGGGAAGAGGTCCCCGCGCGCGGCGGACAGGCTCTTGCGGGCCGACTCCACCTGCGCCGAGAGGGCCTTGAGGTCCTGCCGGTCCGAGAAGCTCCGAGCCAGGATGGCGTCGAGGTTGGTCTCGTACTTCTCGAAGTCGAGGTTGTCCACGATGTCGAAGACGGGCGCGTTGGCGAAGTTCATGGCCGTGGCCAGCACCGCCTGCGCCACCTGCAGGTCCCGGTCGGCGCGCAGGGCATCGAGCTCTGCGTTGCTCAGGTCCGTCTCCGCCTTGGTCACGTAGTACTTGGGCCGCACTCCCGCGTCAAAGCGCGTCTTGGCCACGGAGAGGTGCTGTTTGTACTGCTCGACCATCTCCGCGCGCAGGTCGCGCGCGCGCTTGGCCTGCAGCAAGTCGTAGTAGGCCTGCTTGACCTCGGCGGCGATCTGGACCGCCAGGGAGTCGCGCTGGGACCGGGCCGCGTCGCGCAGGAAGCGGGTCGCCTTGATCGAGGCGTAGCGCTTGCCGAAGTCGAAGAGGAGCTGGCTGACCGACGCGCCGGCGGTCTTATAATAGAAGTCGTTGATGGTCTGGCTGCGGAAAGGGTCGTCGTAGTTGATCTTGTCGGCCTCGTACTTCTGGTAGCCGGCCGTGGCGTTGACCGAAGGCAGGTAGGCGGAACGGGACTGGACTAGGCGCGCCTCGGCGGCGTCCGCGGCATAGCCCAAGCCGCGCAGGTCCGGGTCCTGGGCCAGGGCCAGGTCGATGCAGCGTCCGAGGTCGAGGACCTCGCCCGCCCGCGGCGCCGACGCCGCGGGCGGCTCCGCGGCCCAAGCCGCGACGGTCAGAAATAGGATCGGAAAGATTCCTGTTGGCGTCACCCGGGACCTCCTCGCTGATATCGGATTGCTGGGTCCGTAAATGACCGAATGCCAAAGGACTATAGCCTTTTCCGGCCGGGGCTGGCAATCCGCCAGGCTCAGAGCGCGGGGCGGGGGAACCTGATCATCGGGTGCAGGGCGAAGCGCCGGTCTTCATGTAGCGCTCGCGGAACTCGGTCTGCACCGAGACGGCCTCGCCTTCCATGCCGTCGTCGAACTGCTCGATGGGGATCTTCCTGTACATGACCTGGACGTAATGGACCAGCTCGTGGGCGATAGAGTCGTCCACGAAACGTCCCACGCGCTGGTAATATTGCGCCTCGTTCAAGACGTAGATCTCGTTGCGCGCGGCCACGTACACGTTGAGGTACATGTCCGGCCGCATCTGCCACTGCGGCTCCACCGCGTCCTGGAATTGCTTGAGGGGGGTCTTGTCCTGCAGGTAGAGCGGGGGCATGGCGGCGTCGGAACGGGGCGCGACTTTCATGATGGCCAGCACTCCCTCGAAGATGCACTGCAGGTCGTGCTTGGGCTGCACGTAGCTCTTGATGGGATTGGCCTTGACCGCGGCGCTGAGCTCCTGCGCAGCCGAGGCGAGGTCGGGCAGCTGCTGGGCCGAGACGGGCGCTGCAAGAGCCAGCAGCAGCAAGGCGAGCTTGGTCTTCATGCCCAAAGTATAGCGGCGGGAGACCTTACGCGGCAGTAGCCATAGGCCCAGGTGCGGCTGGGTCCAAGGGCCTGCCGTGCGGCCCGGGCTCCTCCTCCGCCAGGGGCAGAACGAACGAGAAGCGGGAGCCCTTCCCCGGTTCGCTGGCCACCTCCAGGCGGCTGCCGTGGGCCTCGACGATGCTGGCGCACAGCGTCAGCCCGAGCCCGAAGCCCTTGGCCGCCTTGCGGCCCTCCTCCGTGCGATAGTAGCCGGAGAAGATCTTCTGCTGGTCCTCGGCCGAGATGCCGATGCCCGTGTCCTCGCAGTAGACCCGCGCCCCCCCCGGCTCTGCGACGACGCCGAACGCGATGCGGCCCTGCTCCGGGGTGTACTTGATGGCGTTGGAGAGCAGGTTGGTGACGACCATGGCGAGCGTCTCGGGGTCGGCCCGCACGCAGAGCGGTTGGTCCGGGAATTCCTGGCGTATCTCGATGCCCCTGCGCTGGGCCAGCAGCGCCAGGCTCTCCAGCGCCTGCTTCACCAACGGGCGGATATGCATCGGCCGGGGCCGCACCTGGAACTTCCCCGCCTCGATGCGTCCCATGTCCAGCAGGTTCTTGACCGCCAGGGTCAGCAGGCGCACGGTGCTGTTGAGGATGGTGTAGTACTCCCCGCGCTGCGGCCCATCGGACTCCTTAGGCTCGGATTCCTGGAGCAGCAGCACGAAGCCGCCCAAGGTGGCCAGGGCGTTGTTGAACTCATGGCTGACCATGGACACCAACTGCGCCTTGAGCTGGGCCAGTTCGTGCTCCTTCTCGTATTGCCCGTTGACGCGGTCGGTGAGCCCCTTCATGGTGGCCAGCAGGCCCCGTATCTCCGGGCCCGCGTGCGGCGAGCCCAGGTCCCAGGGGCGGCCCAAGGCCCACTGCGCGGCATAGCGGTGCAGGCTCTCCAGGGGGCCCACCACGTAGCGCCAGAGGAAGAAGGTCATCAGGCCGCAGGCGAGCAGTCCGGTGAGCAGGATCAGGGCCAGGTTGACGCGCGAGGCCGCGCCGACCGCCTCGCGCCTGCGCTCGAGCTCGGCCACGTTGGCGTCCTTCATCCGGACCAGCAGGGCCGTCATCGCGTCGAAGTCCGGGTGGCGGCCGATGAGCCTTTGCGCCTCGCCTGGGGAGAGGCGCCCCGCGCGCCGCCGGCTGATCCATTGGTTCTGCTGGGATAGGTAGTCGGCGAACTGCCGGTGCAGCTGCTGGAGGATATCCCCCTCCAAGCCCTCGCTGCGCAGGCCCGCCAGCACGCCCTCGGTCTGGCGGACCCGCTCCAGAGCGTCCTGCCGCTTGTCCAGCCAGCGCGCCTGGCCGGTGAGCAGGTAGCGGTCGGTCCACTGGTCGAGCTGGCGCAGCCCGTCGCGCAGCCGGGGCAGGCGCGCCAGCACGGCCAGGTCGTGCTGGAAGGATTCCTCCAGCCTCCCGTGGGCCCGGCTCTGTATCCAGTAAGCGCCGCCCACCCCCAAAGCGTATAGCCAGAGGAAAGCCATGACGGCCAGTACTTGGCTGCGCAGGGTCAAGGCTTTCATGGGCGCTCACGTCCCGCGCGGCCTCCGGATATCACCCGGGCGCGCGCCTCCAGGGGCTTGGCCTCGGCCTCCCGGTTCAAGCGGCGCAGGAGGCTGGCGTAGCTCTCCAGCGTCGGGACCAGGCGCCGGCTGGACCGGCCGAAGGCTTTCTCGGTCCAGGCCACGGCCTTGCGGTAGAGCGGCTCGGCTTCGCGGTAGCGCTCCTGCGCCTCATAGAAAAGCGCCAGATCGTCGAGGGCTCTGTCCAGTTCCCGGCTGTGGCGCTTCTCCAAGATGGACAGGGCGCGCAGGTACAGCGGCTCGGCCTGGGCGTAGCGGCCCTGGCTCTGGTAGAGCAGGGCCAGATCGTCGAGCCGGGAGGCGACCAAGGGATGCTCCTGGCCCAAAGAGCTCTCGGTCAGAGCCAGCGCCCGCAGGTAGGCCCGCTCGGCGGCGGCGTCGCGCCCCTGCGACTGGTAGAGCAAAGCCAGGTCGTTGAGGCGCGCCGCCAGGTCCATCCTGCGGCCGCGGGCCTCCAGGACCCGCAGGCTTTGCTGATACAGGCGCTGCGCCTCGGCGGAATTCCCTCGCAGGTTATAGATGTCCGCGAGATAGAGCGTGTCGGCCGCCGCCCGCAGACTCTGCGCCCCATAGGTCTTCTCGGTGATGGCCAGGGCCCGGCGCAGGAGAGGCTCGGCCTGGGCGTATTTCCCCTGCGCGAAATAGAGGTCGCCCAGGTCGTTGAGGCTCTCGGCCAGGCGCGGATCCTCGGGGCCGAAGCTCTCCGCCGACAGGCGGGCGGCCTCCAGGGCCTCCTCGGATTCCGCGTAGCGTCCGTGGTGCAAGGCCCGGTCGCCCTGGGCCAGGCGCTCGCGCCAAGCCTCGGCCGCCGGGTTGGGACCGGACTCGGCGCAGGCCCCGCAAAGCAACGCGAGCCCGACTAGCAGGACCGCCGGCCGCCAGGACGAGGGGTCGCCCACCATGATCACATTCTACTAGTTCCGTTAAGCTGATTTGAGGTCAAATCCTCGTAGGCCTTCAGTCCCAGACCCGGCTCCGCCTTGAGACCCTTCCTTTTCCAATGGATACCGTCCATCCTATCAGTGATGAACGGTTTCATTCGCGCGCTCGCGTTCTGGCTGCTCCTGCCGCAGGCGGCTTTCGCCGGCGTGGTAGTCGAGCTGCCAAAAGTAGCGCTGCCGATCGGCCAGAACGCGGCCGGCGCCGCGCTCCAGGTCCAGGCCCCGCGCTCCAGCCTCTCTTTGACGCCGTCCTGGCTCGCGGCCGCCAAGCCCGCGCCAATCCTCTCCCCCGTCCCGGTCGTGGTTCAGGCCCCGGCCATCCAAGTCCTGGCGCCCGGCCAGCCGATCCTCGACCAGGCCGGCGCGTCCATCTCAGAAGCCGCCCCCCAGGCCAAGCCGCAGCCCGCTGCCGAGACGGACAAGGCGCTCGGCGCAGGCCTTTTCGACGGCCAAGCCCTGCGCGTGGACAGCCTTGACGCGGTCCTGGACCCCGGCGCGGGCTCGGCCATCGCGGCCACGCCGCGCGGAGCGCGGGTGCGCCTGGAGGCGGGGAAGAAGCTGCGCCTCGTCATCGAGGGCGAGGGCCGCAAGGACGTTTTCTTGGTCCGGCGGGACAGCGCCGGACTGAGCATACGCAAGAGCGGCGCCCTGCGCGGCCGCCGCGTGCCTGAAAAAGGCTTTTATATCTTCCGCGGCCCGACGGCTCATGATGGGGCCGACCGCTTCACGATTCCGGACCGGTCCTTGCCCGAGGCGCGCATGCAGGCCGCGGTCTCGGTCGAGGACGGCTGGGTTTTGATCCAGGACGCGGGCGCCATCACCTTGCACAAGGACGGCTCGGTGCGCATCGAGGGGGCGCGGCCCGAGGGCTCCTTCCCCATCCAGAAAGCTTTGAGCGCTTCGGGGCACGTCTTCTCCCAGGGCGCCATCCGCTACTTGGACGAGACCGTGGCCGTGGACTGGGACCGCGACGCGGCCTTGCGCGGCTTCTACGAGCGGGTCAAGGCGAGCCTGGCCGCGCGCCGCGTGGGCGGCGACGAGCTTGCGGCTTTATCGGGGGTCTTCGCCGCGGTGGCCCGCGAGGTCAAGTACGACGAGGCCGCGGTCACGGCGCGCCTTTCGCGCCTGGGCGGCAAGCGGGGCGTCCTGCTGGGCGAGCTTATGGGCCTCTCCGGCGAGGATTCCTGCCCGGCGGTGGGCGTGTGCCGGCACATGGCTTTGCTTCTGGGCTCGGTTCTGGAGCGGCTCATCCAGGAAGGTCAGCCCGGCTTGAGCAGCGGACAGGTCTACTATGTGGGCGGCAAAGGGCATGCCTGGGCCGTGTATCGCGACGCGGACGGGGGCTATCACGTGCTCGACGCGGCCCAGCGCCATGACGAGGTCCCGCTGCAGGCCCGCACCTCCTATTCCGGAACGGACCTCGACTCCAAGGGCGAGTTCTCATACGCAGACGACATGACGCCCGAGATGAAGCGCGATTGGCAGAAGAGCCTGCCCTCGAAGTGGAGCGAGGCGGCCGACAGCCTCTCCGGCCTGGTCCAGGACGCTGCCTCCCGCCTGCGCCGACTTCTGCCCGACCGCGGTCGCGACGAGGCCATCCGCCGCCGCCTGGCTGCGATCAGCGCCATGGGGCGCGAAGACCGGACCCCTTAGCCGGCCGAATAATTTCGGGACACGATACTTAATTCAGGGAGATAAGTATTGAGCCTCTCGTAAAAAGTCCCGGCCGCATGGGCTTGGGTTCATAAACCGGCCGCGCGACTCGCAGAGTCGCGCGGAACCGACGGCCGAAGGCCGGCGGAAATGCATCTGGGGCGGACCTCGTGTTTGCCGGCC
>JAPLKL010000030.1 GCA_026388095.1 Elusimicrobiota bacterium
GTCCGGACACAGTCCTTTCGGTAGCGGGCAACAGTCCATCCCCGAACTGGCCCAGACAGGCGCAGCCTGTCTGGGCCAGTCGCGCCGAAGGCGCCATCCTTCGTGCAACCTATCGGATGGGTTCTGCCGCCCCGCTTCGCGGGTCGGTTGCGCCCGGCAGACGGCCGCCGGGCGCTCGCAGAACGGACTTTATCAGCAGCCTGCTAGCGCGCCGCGCCGAGAGCGTTCTTCAGCGCGAGCCGCAGGGCCTCGGCCTCCAGCGGCTTGGCGAGCACGTCGGCGGCGCCCAGGAGCCGCGCGTCCGTGGCGAACTCGCAGTCGAAGTGGCCGGTCATGAGCAGCACCGGCGCCGGGCTGCGCCGCCGCACCTCGGCCAGGGCCTGCAGGCCGGTCATGCCGGTGAGCACGTTGTCCAGGAGCACGGCGTCCACGCTCTCGCGCTCCAGAAGGGCCAGGGCCTCCTCGGCGCTGGTCGCGGTCCGCACCGCGTAGCCCCAGCCCGAGAGCTGGCGGCCGAGCATCTCATTGACCATGGACTCGTCTTCGACGATGAGCACGGTGGCCGGCATGGCCAGCCATTATAGACGATATCGGACCCGTGCTGTAAGGCTGTCCCCAGTTTTATACAATCCTGCTCCGTGAACGCGATCCTGCCCCGGCGCCGGCTGAGCCTGGCCCTGGCCGCGGCTCTGACGCTGGCCGCCGGCTGCTCCACCGGCCCGGCCCCGCAGCCTCGGCGCGCCTTGCCTCCCGTCCCGCCTCTGGCCAAGGCCGTGGTGCGCACGGCCAAGACCTACCTGCCCGAGGAGGAGAAGGGCCGCCGGACGCCCAAGGACTGCTCGGACTTCGTGCACAAGGTGTTCCTGGAGAACGGCCTGGACCTGCCGCGCACGTCCCAGGAGATGTCTCTGGTGGGAGACCGGGTGAAGTCCTCCAAGGACCTGCGCATGGGGGACCTGGTCTTCTTCTCGGGGGAGAAGGTCACGCGCATCGTCGGCCACGTGGGCATCTACGTCAACAACGGCATCTTCATCCATCTGCCCAGCTCCGGGGTGGTGGTGATGGAGAGCCTCTACAGCGACTACTACCGGGCGCGCTACCTGGCGGCGCGGCGGGTCATCCCCTGATGGTTTCCCAGGCGCGCAAGGCCAACCTCACCCAGCTCGCCTTCATGATCTACGGCGCGGCCTGCGCCGGCGCCTTCGGGCTCGAGGACATGGTCTCCGGCGCGGGCCCGGGGGCGGCCCTGATCACGCTGATCGCGATGCCGTTCCTCTTCAGCCTGCCCGTGGCCTGGGCGGTGGCGGAGCTCACCACCGCCTTCCCGGTCGAGGGGGGAAACTACCGCTGGTCGCGCATGGCCTTCGGCGATTTCTGGGGCTTCCAGGCGGGCTGGTGGTCCTGGATGAACGGGGTCGTGGTCAACAGCATGTTCGCCGTGCTCTTCGCCGACTACCTGCGCGCCTGGTGGCCGGCCATGGGCGGGCTCGAGCATTGGGCGGTGTGCCTGGCGCTGATCTGGAGCATGCACTACCTCAACTTGCGCGGCGTGCGGGCGGTGGGCAACTCCGCCATCGCTTTGAGCCTCATCCTGCTGACGCCCTTCGTCATCTTGACCGTCTTGGGCCTGGCGCACTGGAAATGCAACCCCTTCTCGCCCATGGTGCCCCCGGGCAAGAGCCTGGGCACGGGCTTCGGGAGCGCGGTGGTCCTGGGCATCTGGCTCTATTCCGGCTTCGACAAGCTCTCGGCCGCGGCCGAGGAGGTGGCCGAGCCCCAGCGCAGCTTCCCCCGCGCTCTGCTCATCGCCGCCGTCCTAACCATGGCGAGCTATCTCGTCCCGACTTTGGCGGCCCTGGCGGCCAACGGGGACTGGAAGCTGTGGTCCGGAGCGTACTTCCCGGAGGCCGCGGCCAAGCTCGGCGGCCCGGGGCTCAAGGGCCTCATGGTGTTCGGCGCCCTGTGCAGCAACGCCCTGCTGCTCAACGTCACCATGCTCTCCGCCTCCCGCATGCCCCTGGCCATGGCCCAGGACGGCTTCCTGCCCGAGGCCGTGGCGCGGCCCCACCCGCGCTACGGCACGCCCGCCCTCTCCTTGGTCGCGGGCAGCCTGGTCTACAGCCTCTTCGCCTTGCTCAATTTCACCCAGCTCGCCGTGGTCTACGCCTGGTTCCAGATGGCGAGCTACATCCTGCTCTACGCCAACGCCTGGGCCCTGCGGCGCCAGCGGCCGGACGCGGCCAGGCCCTTCAAGATCCCGGGCGGCCGCTGGGGCTTGTTCACCTCTTTGGGGCTCACCTGCGGCCTGGCGGCCCTGGCCATCGCGGGCTCGGTGTTCAAGGACGGGAGCTTCGTGCCGGGCCAGGCGGCCGTGGGCCTGCTGGCCATGGCTTCCGGACCGCTGGCCTTCCGCGTCCTGCGGCGCGGACGGGCCGCTCTTACGGCTGCGTCTGTTTGACCAAGGCCTGGGCGTCGGAGAGGACCCGGCGGGCCTGGAAGGAGAAGTCGCGGCAGTCCCGGGAGACGTCCGAAGCGGTCCACTGCGAGTCGTAGCCGATGACCTCGGGCGTGCCGGTCTGGATCGTCCCCTGCAGCCGCCCGGCCGCGTCTTCCATGCCGGGCCAGGCCGTGCTCAGGATGCTGCGGGCGTCGCGCTCCATGTCCCGGACCACGGCGTTGAGCTCCTGGGACGGTCCCGCCGAGGCGAGCAGGTCCTTGATGTCCGCGGCGCTGCGCCGGATGTCGGCCAGGCGCCGGTCCGAGTCGTCCTTGAGGCGGCGCAGGTCGAATTGGAAGAGGGAGTCGGCCGCGTGCATCTGGATGATCCGGCGCGCGCGCTCCTCCAGTTGGGCCATGTCGTCCTTCACCCAGACGATGCCGTTCTCCAGGCGGCTCAGCCGGTCCGCGGCGGCCTTGAACTTGGCGGCCTGGTCAGGCAATAGTCCTGCGAGCTCCTGGACCGGCAAGGAGAATGCGGAAGCCTTCAGGTCCTCCAGGCTGGAGCCGTCCGCGGCCCGGGACGAAGACGGGGCGAGCGCGAGCAAAGCGCCTAGGATCAGCGGCGTTCTCATGGGCGGCCTCCGGGTCAGCGGTTCAGAACGGGATCAGGACCTGCGGGCAGGCGATGGTCGGATAGCCGTTGGGGTCCTGCGGGGTCACGGGCCGGTGGATCTCGCGGCCGTCCGGGCAGGAGTACACGCACTGGTCCTTGACGATGTCGCGCAGGGTGCAGACGGTCAGGCTCGCGGCTTGGAACGCCGCTTTGGAGGCGGCGGGCAGAGGCTTGACCAAGAGCACGTCCTCGTAGATCTCAGGCAGCTTGTACTCCCAGGCGTGGGTGCGGTCCAGGGCCTCGATGCTCAAGGTCGGGCGGCGCATCATGTCGTCGCGCAGCCGGAAGGTCTGCTTGCCCCAGGCTTCGGGGATGGGCGCGGCCAGCACGAGCTTGAAGCGGCGCACATCGCGGAACATGACCTCTTGGCGGCAGATGGGGCCGGTGTAGGGCGGGAAGGGGTTCTCGCAGACGTCCTTGTAGGTGGTGCTCTGCATGTCGAGGTACGCGGATTCCTTCTGCCCGGGCGCCAGCGTGACCTCCTTGGTGTCCGCGACCGTCCAGATGTTGCCGATGCTGGCCATGGCCACGGCGGAGGGCATGTCCTGGGTGACCTGCCGCGCCTGGGAGAGGACGGCGGTGACGTCGATGGTCTGGTCGAAGTCCACGGCTCCGGCGGCCAGGGGCGCGGCCAGGGCCAGGGCTGCGGCTGCGGCGAATAGCTTGCTGGTGTTCATCTCATCTCCTCGGATCCTGGAATCGATAGATTATACTCCAATTCCGACGTAAACGGATTAGTGCTATCATCATGAGGCGCAATCCAGGAGCCAAACATGATCCCACTCGCCGGCCTCGTCTGCCTGTTGAGCCTCGGCGCCAGCGCCGAGCCGATCGCCACCCCGAAGCGCCCCGTCACGGACGAATATCACGGCATCAAGGTCACCGAGGACTACCAATGGCTCGAAAAGGCCGACGACCCGGAGGTGATCAAATGGAGCGAGGCTCAGAACCAACTCACCCGCTCCCATCTCGACGCCCTGCCCTCCCGCGCGGCGCTGCTGAAGAAGATCCAAGACTATTACCGGAAGGTCTCCCCATCCTATTCCGCCCTGGCCTATCGGAAAGGCCGCTATTTCGCTTTGAAGCTCCAGCCCCCCAAGGACCAGAACATGCTGGTGACGCTCAAGTCCCCGGATGCGCCGGCCTCGGAGCGGGTCATCCTGGACCCTAACGCCAAGAAGTCGGGCGGGCTGCTCTCCATAGACTGGTACGCGCCTTCTCTCGACGGCCGCCTCGTCGCGGTCGCGCTGTCGGAGAAGGGCAGCGAGGACGCGACGCTCTATTTCTACGACGCGGCCACCGGCAAGCCGCTGGCCGACCGCGTGCCGCGCGTCAACTTCCCCACGGCCGGGGGCAGCGCGGCCTGGCTGCCCGACGGCTCAGGGGTCTACTACACCCGCTACCCGCAGGGCGCCGAGAGGCCCAAGGAGGACCGGGACTTCTACCAGCAGGTCTGGCTCCACAGGCTGGGCACGCCCGCCAGCGCCGACACCTACCTCCTGGGCCGGGAACTGCCCCGCATCGCGGAGATCCAACTTGAGACCCGGGGGGACGGCCGATATCTCCTGGCCACGGTCGCCAACGGCGACGGCGGCGAGTTCGCCCTCTACCTCATGGACCCGGACCGGAAGTGGCGCCAGCTCAGTCGATTCGAGGACAAGGTGGTCAGCGGCGCGCTGGGCTTGGACGGCGCGGTCTACCTGCTCTCGCACCAGAACGCTCCCCGCGGCAAGGTCCTGCGCCTGCCGCTCTCCGACCCGCGCCTGGACGCGGCCCAGGTCATCGTCCCCCAAAGCGAGTCCGTGATCGTGCCCGAGAACGGGATCATCCCCACCGAGCACCGCCTCTATGTGACCTATCTGGCCGGAGGGCCGAACCAAGCCGCGATCTTCGACCTCGCGGGCAAGCCTCTGGGGCAGGTCCCTCTGCCCCCGGTGGCCGCGCTCCAGGAGAACGCCCCGCTCGACCAGGATTCCGTGCTGGTGCGCATCCAGACCTATCTCGAGCCCTCCGCCTGGTACCGCTTCACGCAACGGCGGGGCTTGGCCAAGACCTCCTTGTTCGTGAAGTCTCCGGTTGATTTCCGGGACGCGGAGGTGGCGCGCGAGTTCGCGGTGTCCAAGGACGGGACCAAGGTCCCGCTCAACATCATCCGGCGCCAGGGCGCCCCGCGAGACGGCGCGCGTCCGACCTTGCTCTACGGCTACGGCGGCTACGACATCAGCCTGACGCCCAAGTTCCTGGGCATCACGGGGCGGCTCTGGCTCGACCAGGACGGGGTCTACGTGGTGGCCAACATCCGGGGCGGCGGGGAATACGGGGAGGAGTGGCACAGGGCCGGCAACCTGACCCGGAAGCAGAACGTGTTCGACGACTTCATCGCCGGCGCGGAATACCTGATCGCGCAGAGATACACCGCCCCCGGGCATCTGGCCATCGAAGGCGGCAGCAACGGCGGCCTGCTCATGGGCGCGGCGCTGACCCAGCGGCCGGAGCTGTTCCGGGCCGTGGTCTCCCACGTGGGCATCTACGACATGCTGCGCGTGGAGCTGAGCCCCAACGGCGTCTTCAACACCACCGAGTTCGGCACGGTCAAGGATCCCGACCAGTTCCGGGCGCTCTACGCCTACTCCCCGTACCATCATGTGCTGGACCAGACCGCGTATCCGGCGGTGCTCTTCATGACCGGGGCCAACGACGGCCGGGTGGACCCGGCCAACTCGCGCAAGATGGCCGCCCGCCTGCAGGCCGCCACCTCCTCGGGACGGCCGGTCCTGCTGCGCACCAGCTCGAACTCCGGCCACGGCATGGGCACGGCCTTGAGCGAGAACATGGAGCAGTACGCCGACGGCCTGGCCTTCCTGTTCGACGAGCTCGGGGTCGAGCCCAAGTAGGGCCGCCCCCTCGCCGTTGCCCGAGATTCCGGCGCGAAGCGCCGGAACCCGCGCCGGCCGCAGGCCGGCGCCATGCCGCATTGCCTTTACGCCATTTTTATCATCCTGCCATGAAAACGACAATCCCTCCGGCTATCCTCATCGAAGGATATGGAGCGCAAAGGGATATTGGTGCCGATGACGCTGGCCGTGGGAGCCGCGGTCTTCTATCTGCTGGTCCTCACCAGCAAGGAGCGGGCCCTGAGCGGGGCCTATGAGATTGGCCAGGTGCTCGTCTCCCGGGTGGACATACCGGAGCGCACCGTCATCAAGGAGGATATGGTCGAGCCGGTGCAGATGCCACGCAAGTACATGGACCAGGACGCTTTCGAGGTCCGCACCCCCGCCGACATCAGGCTCATCGCCAACCTGGTGAGCCGCATCCGCATCCCCAAAGGCAATCAGATACCGCAATCGGCGCTCATGTCGCTGTCGCCGGAGGCCGGCCTGGGGGTGAGGATCCCGCCGGGCTACCGCGCCGCGACTTTGGGCATCGAGCCGGAGCTCAAGGCCCTGATCAAGCCCGGCGACCGGGTGGACGTGCTGGTGACCTTCGAGGCGCTCCTGGTGAACAACCGGAGGGAGAAGATGACGGCCACGATACTCCAGAACGTGCTGGTCATGGCGGTGGGCACGAACCTGGGGCAGGGCCTTGACGCCAAGGACGCCAAGACGCTGGCCGAGAAGGAAGACCGCACCGCGGCCTTCGCCGAGAAGGCCATGATCGCGCTGGCCTTGAACCCCAACGAGCTGCAGTACCTGGAGCTGGCCAAGGAGCAGGGCAAGACCAGTGTGGGGATGCGGGGATTGGGCGACAACCTCATGCATCCGATGAAGGTCGCGCTGTTCAGCGAACTGCTGAAGAACTAGCGGTCAATGCTTGAGGCAGGTCCCGCCGGGGTCGATGCAATGGTCATAGCCCGGCGGGGAAGGGGTCGGACGCGGGGCGCGGTCGGGTTCGGGCTGTGGCTCGGACTGCGGCCGCGGTTCGGGCGAGGGAGTTCGCGCGTATTTTCGCCTGAGCGTTCCAGCCTCATCCTGCAGCCATTGATAGTCGAATCGGGTCGAATTGGCGTTGAACCTTAGCAGTTTATATAACAATTCGTCGGCGCAGTCATGGATTTCTATACTGTCATAGCCCTGGCCATTCGGGAATTCGTTCAGCAATGTTTTCATCTCTTGCGGGTTGAGCGCTTCAGGGTTGTCGCAGGCCATGCGGGCCAGCCTCCCAAGGTTGACGAACACATTGGTGTGAGCCTCAGGGGGGCGGGTAGGCGCTGGCAGGGGCTTTGACGGCTGCAGCTTGCTGGCTTGAGCCTGGATGACGCCGATTTTCGGGCGGGATCTGGAGGCCTTGAGCGAGGCAAAGATCCTTTCCGTGCAATCCCAACGATAAGGGTCCACATGCACGCTTGGACCCGGGAAATCCCC
This sequence comes from Elusimicrobiota bacterium, assembly GCA_026388095.1. NCBI lineage: Bacteria > Pseudomonadati > Elusimicrobiota > Elusimicrobiota bacterium. The sequence continues at coordinate 7,477 of JAPLKL010000030.1, forward strand.
GATGGGCGACGAGGAATCCCAGTCGAATGAATCCAGGTCCTCATCGGTGAGGCCGTCCGGGTCGAGGCAAACCTTCGTGGCTATCGCTGCCAATTCCGTGGCGAGATCCCGAACCTGTTGTTCTTGAGATGCTTTGAGTCCTTCGGCTTCGCGCTGGATCTGATCCTCGAGTTTGTCCGCGCCTTCCTGGATAGCGGCGAGTTCCTCGTCCGTGTTGGGCAGATTGTAGGCTGGCACGGCATCACCAAAGCCCCCCGTTATCTTTTTGAGCCACTCAAAGCGTTGCGCCTCCCGGTATTTGCCTAATAGAGCGCTTCTCTGGTTCTTGTACGAATCCATTTCCTGAATAGTCAATCCCAATGGATTCTGTTGGCTGGCGATCTCGCCCAAGTCGTCCAGATAAGCATCGACCTCTGCTTTGTTGAATGTCAGCTTGTCGCCTTTGCCGGGCGTTAGGTATTGGATGAAGTGCCTTCTTTCGTGAATCAGAAGCAAGGCAAGGTCCAAAGGGCTCATGGAATTCCCCTTTGGGTCGGGCTCAAAGGACTTGGTCAGGATCTTGGTGACGCCATCCAAATATGTGACCCCGCTCGGTTCCTTGCCTGTGACTTTGTCTACTGCCTTTGGGGTGGTAACGACCGAACCTTCGGGTGTCAGCGCCGACCGCGGTGCATTGTCGCCGGCAACGACGACCCAGGTCGCTGTCTTGCCGGCATAGTCGGGAACGACGATGGCGCCCCGGAGCATCATCAGTCTGCCCGCTTTGTCCGTTGGCACGATACCGTAGGCGGCCAATGTCAGGTGTATCGCCTTGTCGCGCGCAACGTCTCTCTCTTGGGTCAAGGCCTGGACGCGCTGTTTGAGATACTCGACAGTTGTTCTGTTCGGATCGATGAAGTTCGATTCTTTCTCCAAGTCTTCAATCGTCTTGGCAAGGCTAATGTCCTGCCCTTGATTGTCAGTAAGCCCTCTTTCAATCAGATTCGCCCGATCCAGCTCAGCCTGAATCGCCTTGACTGCATCAGCAGCCGCAGGATGTAGAGCCCAGACATTAATAGACGGCAGAAGAACCAATGCAAGTAAGAGCGCAGCACATTTCAAGGCAACACCTCGAACTCAATGAAAGGCGTTGCGACCTTGACTTGGTCTGGATGCGGTTGCAGATGGTGCTCTCCATTGAATTTGGTCAGCCAACCTCCCGGCAAGTAATCATAGACGGTCCGGATTCGATACTTGCCGGGCGGTGAAAAATCGAGAACAACGAACTCGGTATACTGCCCGACGGGCTGCCGCGGAGGCTTGCCCGCCATGATCTGGAGTTCGTCCTGAAGCACCCAGGCCACGGTAGTAGTCGAAGCGCCAGGCTCCAAAAGTATCCCTTTGCGGGGTCGAGTCTTCTCGTATTCAGCAGTTCCCTGGCGTAGATAGTCGCCGACCGCCAAGGAGCGCTCAAGCGCGGACATCCCCTCCAATTTCTTGCGGAACGCGGCGCCTGCCTTGGTCTCAGGGGGGGGCAGCGCGCCGACCTTGAATGGATCGACATTCAGGCTGAAGGGGGGCGGGAGTTCGGCCCGATTCGGCGCCTTGCCATCTGGCCCGATGACATCAAGGTAGACTCCGACGCGACGGTGCTCCTGGGCCCAGGGATCAATGAACGCATCGTCTACTGCTGGAAATGGCCGCGTGCCGATGTTCTTCAGCTCGATCTGATAGTAGAGGGGATGATGGGCCCTGATCTGCTTCTTGTAGATTCGCAGGGTCAGTTGAACCGGCCCGCTGGATGCCGTGACTTCCGCTTCAGACGGCAGGCTCTCCCGCACGCCAGGTTCGCCGGAACCACGGGATGCCCGCTCCGGCGGAGAGAGCACAGGGATAGGTGCTGCTTCCTTGCGTTTGCAGGCTGCGCCGAAAGCAAGAAGGATCAGGAGGACGGCTGAATGGGGTCTATGCATTCTTCTCATGCGCGGGACACAATATCATACCTGCACGGACCGATGAAGAGGCCTAAGGCCCAATTTCCTTCAGCTAAATGGCCCATCCCCATGAGGGAATCAGTCGACGTGGACCAGCTCGTACTCCCGGCTGCCCAGCCCGATCTCCTCGGCGTGGCGCAACTGCTTGAAGCCGTCGCGCCGAGGATGCGCGGCCTTGAACACGTCGCGGCCCGCGGCCTTCACCGCCAGGTCGTAGCAGGCCTGGTCCAGCGCCACCGGGTCAGCCGAGGCCAGCAGGCCCAGGTCCGGCATGAGCGCCGGCTCGTCCTTGGCGATGCAGTCGCACTCGGCCGTGATCTTGAGGCAGACATTCAGGAAAGCGGCCTTGCCCTTCTTCCCCGTCAGCGCCGCCTGGGCGTACTCCGCCATCTTCTCCTGGATCACGCCGCCGCCCGCCTCCCAGCGCACCTGCAGGGCGCCCTCCGGGCAGGCGGCCAGGCAGCTCGCGCAGCCCACGCAGAGCGCCGCGTCGATGACCGAGCGGCCCTCGTTGAGGGAGATGGCCTGCGCCGAGCAGACGTTCACGCAGGCTCCGCAGCCCGTGCAGGACTTCTCCATGACCATGGGGGAGACGTCCGAATGCTGGGACAGCTTGCCCTCGCGGGTGGCGCAGCCCATGCCCACGTTCTTGAGCGCGCCTCCGAAGCCGCACATGATATGCCCTTTGAAATGCGCCACGCCCACCAAAACGTCGGCCGAAGCGTAGACGCGCGCCACCCGGGCGGTCTTGATGTAACGGCCGCCTAGGGCCACGGAGGCGACGTTCTCCGGCCGGGTGTCGTCCGGGATGACGACTTCGGCTCCCAGCGCCTGCGGCGTGAAGCCGTGCTCGCGCGCCAGACTCAGGTGGTCTGCGGAGTTCGTGCGCCGGCCTTTGTAGAGGGTGTTGGTGTCCGAGAGGAACGGCTTGGCCCCGCGGGCCTTGAGCGCCTCGGCCACCACGCGCAGCAAGGGCGGCGGCACGAAGCCGGTGTTGCCCTGCTCTCCGAAGTGGAGCTTGACGGCCACGGCGTCTTTCGCCGCGGCGCAGTCCAGCACCCGGCTGGCCTGCAGGAGGCGCTTGAGCTTGGCTTCGGTCTCAGGCAGGCCGTCGGAGCGCTGCGACGCGATGAAATGGACCGGGCTCTTCATTCAGCGGGCCAGGAGGACGCTGCGCCCATCGCCGGAGACGGTCTTCCAGGCCGGGTCATGGCTCAATTCCCAGCAGAGCTGGTCGCTGGGCTTGAGCAAGGCCAACGTGATGCCGTATTCGTCGAGCAGCTTGCGCCAGCCCGGCCGGGCGGCGATCAGCGCCGCGTAGTCGCCGGGGAGCAGGCTCCAGTAGGGGTCGAGGCGGCCGTCGATGAAGACCTTGTTGCGCGGGTAGAGCTTGTAGATGAGGTAGCCGCCCCAGTCGTAGTCGTGGAAGACGCGCCGGCCGGGATAACGGGAGGCGATGAGCTCGGCCGCGGCCCGGGGATAGCCTTGCTCCCAATCCCCGAAAGAGCGAGGCCGAGGCCCGCTGAGGACCACCCAGCCCGTCGCGGCCAAAGCCAGAGCCGCCGCGGCCCAAAGCGCGCGGCGGGCGTGCTGGCGGTGCGCGTCTGCGAACTGGAACGCCAAGGACGCGAGCGCGGCCATGGTGAACTCGGGCAGGAGCTTGCGGCCGCGCAGGGCGAGCACGGCCAAAGCCAAGGTCAGCACGGCCCAGGGGAAACGGGCGCCGGCCGAGCCGAGCCCCAGCCAGAGCAGGAAGGCCAGGATGAGCAGGTAGGGCGAGGCCGTCTTGTCCGCGAAGTCCACGGGCTTCCACTCCGTGATCATGGCCCGGCCCGGAGGGGGGGCGGCCATGAACCAAAGGGGGTAGACCAAAGCCGTGACGCCGTTGGGATGCGCGCAGCACAGGAGCAGGCCCAGGCCGAGGGGCGCCAGCGCGGCCAAGCGCCGGGTCTCCCAGGCTCGGCGCAGGCAGAGCAGCGCCAGGATGAAGACGCCGACCATGAAGCCGCCGTGCATGTTGGCCCAGGGCAGCAGGACCGCGGCCATGGCCCAAGGCACCCAGGCGGCGCCGTCTTCCCAAAGGGCCGCCCAATACAGGAACAAGGCGAAGAGGAGGAAGGTCCAGTTCTGGGCCCTGACGGCGTAGAAGTTGAGGAGGGCGAATGCGGCCAAACAGAGCAGGCAGAGGCTCTCCATGAGGGGTAGGTGGCGGTGCAGCAAAGCGAGCAAAAGGGCGAATACGGCCATGAATATGACCGTGTTGAAGAGCACCAGCGCGCCATAGCCGCCCAGCCGGAAGACCAGGTAGCTGACCGCCTCCGCGCCCCACTCGATGGCGACCATTGAGCGGCCTTGTGCGGTGAAGGAGTATTCCTCCACCACGGGCAGATGCCGCTGCAGCACGACCCGCTCGCCGTCCTTGAGCTGCCAGAACAGGTCGTTGTCCACGCTCCGGCCCATCTTGAGCGCCGCGAGAGCGCCGAGCAGGGCCAGGAAGGCCGCGGCCAGGAGTCGGGATCGGACGTCCGGGTCGCGCAGCATGGGGTAGATTCTATCAACTCTGCGAGGCCTTGATTTCTCTTTTTCATCTGCTATTATTGAGTCATGGACCGCCGATTATTCGCCGCGCTGATGCTGGCGGCCGCGCTCTGCGCCGGCTGCGCCTCGCCGCAAGTGAAGCTCTACCCGGACGAGCACTACAAGAGCCTGCCCAAGGAGGCCGTGCAGAAGGACATCGACGACTGCGAGGCCAAGGCCAAGGAGTTCGTCAAATCCCACAAGGGCCAGATGGTGGCCAAGCGCACGGGCGCCGGGGCCGTTTTCGGCGCCGTCCTGGGCGTGATCGTCGGCGCTTTCACCGGCGACTACGGCTCGGCCATCGGCCAGGGCGCGGCCATGGGCGCGGCCACGGGCTTGGCCAGCGGCGCCATCGAGGCCAACAGTCCGGAAGGGGTGCACCGCAGGTTCGTGGAGTACTGCCTCGCGGACAAGGGCTACAGGCCCATGGGCTGGAAGTAGGCCGCAAACCCCCTGATACTGCGAAAGCACCTCCGGAAAGGCTATAATCCGTATAGTCAGCATCTTCTGCCCGCCCAGACCTTCCAGCTGAGAGCATGAAACCCATCGTGATCGTCGGCGGAGGGATCGCGGGCCTCTCCGCCGGTTGCGAACTCGCCAAGCAGGGACGCAAGGTCGTCATCATCGAGAAGGAATCCCGCGTCGGCGGGCTGGCCCGGAGTTTCGTTTATGGCGATTACACTTTTGACATCGGTCCGCACCGTTTCTTTACCGACAAGCCAGTAACGCGCGATTTCATCATTGCTGCGCTGGACGGCCAGGAGATCAGCATCCAGCGGCGCAGCGGCCTTTATTTCCTCGGGAAATACTATGAGTGGCCGCTGCAGCCGACCGCCTTGCTCAATCTGCCGCTGCCCATGCTCCTGCGCTCCGCCGGCGATCTCCTGCTCCTCGGGCTCCGGGATCACGGGCAAGCGGAGAATTTCGAAGGCTACATCATCAGGCACTACGGCCCCACGCTGTACGAGGCTTTCTTCAAAGAATATACCGAGAAATTCCTCGGGATCGCTCCGCAAAAGACGCATGCGCAATGGGCGAAGACGGGGATGAAACAGGCGGTCATAGACGAAAGCATGGCGTCAAGGAACCTGCTGCACATCCTCGCGCAGATGATCAGGTCGGTGCCCGCGCCCCGCACGAGATTCATCTATCCCCGCGGCGGGATCGGCTGCTTCTGCGACAGTCTCTGCGCGATGATCAGGCAGAGCGGAGGCGAGATCGTCACCGGCGATTCCGTCGCCGCTCTGCGGGTCGAAGGCGGCAGGATCGAGCGGGTCACGACCCATGCGGGCCGTTCCTGGGATCCCGATTCCGTGGTCTGGACCGCTCCGCTCACCGAGGTCACGTCCCTGCTGAGCCTGCCGCCCGTCGGACTCGAATACCTCTCCTTGGTCCTCTACAACCTCGAGCTCGATGAGCCGGCCCGGTTGAAATACCAGTGGTGCTATTTCGGCAGCAAGGACATCGTCTTCAGCCGCGTCTCCGTCCCCGCGCTTTTCAGCGGACAGTCCTGCCCCGCCGGCGCCGGCAGCCTGTGCGTGGAGGTCACCTGCCGGGCCGACGGCCCCATCTGGAACGAGCCTGAGAAGATCCTGCCCGCCGTGAAGGCGGATCTCAGGGAGGTGGGGCTCATCCGCGCTCCGGCCCGGATCAAGGCCGTGCATATCGAGAAGGTGGCGAATGCCTACCCCTGCTATGCCCTCGATTACGAAGAGAAGCTCGCGGCGGCGAAGAAGAACCTCTCGGCGTTCCGGAACCTGACCCTGGCCGGGAGGACGGGGCTGTTCTGGTACAACAACATGGACGACTCCATCGAGAACGGCCGGGCGATCGCGACCGGCGCGGGCTGCCCAGGGCTCGCATCATGAAGCTCTCGCATATCGCCCATATCGGGCTCGGCACTTTGGCGGCGCACATCAGCAACAGGCGCGTGCCCCTGAACCTCATGTTCGCAGCCACGGACCGGTGCGTGGCATCCTGCGCCTATTGCCACATACCCGGGAGGAACAAGCAGGAGCTTGCGACCGCCGATGTCCTGAAGCTGATCGACCAGGCGGCGGCGGCCGGCTGCCGGCGCTTCGGCATCTGGGGCGGCGAGCCGCTGGTGCGCGACGACATGGAGGACATCGCGGGCTACGCCAAGCAGAAGGGCCTTTTCGTCACCATGGACTCCAACGGCCACCTGCTGCCCGGGAAGATCTCCATCCTGCGCTCGCTCGACCATCTGATGCTTTCGCTCGACGGGCCGGAAGCCATGCATGACCTCAACCGCGGCCCGGGAAGTTTTCGCAAGGTCATGGCGGGAATCGAGGCGGCGGCGGGGAGGGTCCCCCTGTGGACCATCACCGTCCTGACCAAGCACAACCTCGACTGTCTCGATTTCATCCTGGAGACCGCGCGGCGCTGCGGCTTCCTCGCCACATTCCAGCTGCTGCATCACAACGACGCCATGGGCAGGAACCAAGCGGCCCTGCTCCCGCAGGCGGCGGACACCCGGAGCTTCATCGCAAGGCTCATAGCCGAGAAGAAGCGCGGCGCGCCGATCGCCTCGTCCGTGCCCTATCTCGAGCACCTCCTGCGCTGGCCGGATTTCGCGGTGCCCATGCGCTCCGGCCCGGTCGAGGGAGCGATGCGGTGCTGGGCGGGTCAGCTCTACTGCAACGTGGACACCGACGGCTCGGTCTACCCGTGCTCGCTCCTGGTCGACCAGATGCCGTCGCGCAATTTCCTCGACGGCGGCCTGCGGCGCGCCTTCGAGTTCGCCGGCGGCCAGGAGCTCTGCTCTTCATGCATCGCCTCCTGTTTCAGCGAATACAACCTCCTCTTCTCGCTGCATCCGCCGACGGTGCTGGCGTGGCTCAGCGCCATGCGCCGGACCCGGCGGGCGACAGAGGCCGGGCCGCAGCCATGAACATCCTCGCGCCCGTGAACAAAGTCGAGGACGTGGAGCAGGTCATCGCGGCCGGCGCCGACGAGATCTATTGCGGCGTCTTCCCCGCGGATTGGAAGCGGCGCTACACCAACATCGTCTCTCCGAACCGCAGGGAGTGGACCTGCGCGAGCCTCCCGAGCTACGACGATCTGAAGCAAGTCGTGGCCATCGCGCATGCGCGCGGAGCGCGGGTGCTGTTCACCCTGAATGCGCTCTATACCGAGCCGCAGCAGGCTCTGGTGCGGGAGCAGGTCGTGGCGGCGCGGGCGGCGGGAGCCGACGCCCTCATCGTCGCTGACCTGGGGCTTCTGCTGGCCCTGCGCGCCGAACGCCCGGCCCTGGAGCTGCACCTGAGCACCGGAGGCACCGTCTTCAACAGCGAATCGGCGAAGTTCTTCGCCAGCCTGGGCGTGGCGCGGATCACGGTGCCCCGGCACGTGCAGCCGCCAGAGCTCGCGGCGATGATCCGGCAGTGCCCCGGGCTGCAGTTCGAGGTCTTCATCCTGAACAGCGGCTGCAAGAACATCGACGGGTTCTGCACGTTCCTGCACGGAACCTCCGAGCTGCGCTACGGCGCGGCGTGGCGCCTCCTCAAGGGGCTGGACCTCGACCGCTATTTCCTGGCTTTGGTCCGCGCCCTGTCCGGCGGCCGGCAGACCGCCTGGAACTCCAGACTTCCGGGGGCCGACAGCCCCTGCCTGCTGAACTACGGTATCTCCGTGGCTGCGCAGGGCGGCGCCACGGCGCGGCAGCTTCGGACTCTGAAGGAGAACATCGCCTCCTACTTCAGCTTCCTCTCCGGGGCCGACCCCTGCGGCGCCTGCCGCGTCGACGAATTCCGGAAGATGGGGGTCCACGGCCTGAAGATCGTGGGCAGGAATTATTCCACGTCGAAGAAGCTCACCGATGTCCGGTTCTTGAAACAGGTCGTCGGTCTTGCGGGACGCGACCCGGACCAGACGGAGTTCCGCGCCGGGGTCCAAGCCCTGTACCGGGAGATGTACGGCATGCGCTGCGGCGGTCTCTGCTATTATCCGCTATGATCGAGCACGCGGTCTTCGTCGCCGACGCCAAGGCTCTGGAGCGCCTGAGCGGCGAGTATGGCCGGCTCTACTTCGGCAACGAGTTCTGCTCGAGGCTTCTGCCGGACGCGGCGGAAGTCGACGCCGCGCGCCGATTCGCCCGGACGCGGGGCATGGCCTTCACTCTCGTGACGCCGTATGCGGACGACGAGGGCTTGGCGGCGATCGCGCGGCTGCTCGAACATTGCGCCGGGGCCGGGCCTGAGCTCGCCGAGGCGGTGATCAACGACTGGGGGGTCTTCCGGTCCATCACGGAGGGGCGCTGGAAAGGCTCGTTCATCCCGGTGCTGGGCCGGCTCTTGACCAAGCAGAAGCGCGATCCCCGCATCCCTGGTCTCTCCGGCATCCCGGTAGAGGCGCAGGAGTATTTCCGATCCTGCAACGCCGACTCGGCGGCGATCAGCGATTTTTTGACCAGCCGCGGGGTGGGCCGCCTGGAGCTGGACAACCTGCCCCAGGGGCTGCTCCGGACCGGCCCGCTGAAAGCCTCGCTCTACGTGCCGTTCGGCTACATCACGACCACGCGGCTCTGCTTCATGGCCGGCGCGGACGAGCGGCCGCGCTACCTGCGCCGCGTCGTCCCCTGCGCGCGGGAGTGCCGCGCCTACACGGCGACGCTCTCCAGCCGCAGCATGGGCCAGGACATCATCCTCAAGGGCAACACCCAGTTCTTCGTCAACCGGAGCCTGCCCGACGATCTGGAGGGGCTCCGTGTGGACCGGCTGGTGCACCAGCCGGTGATTCCGATGTGACCTGCATGGCGAAAGACATCCGGACGGCCCTCATCTCGATGTACGGCGTCGAGAACAGCGGCGTGCGCCAGCTCGCGGCCGTGCTGAAGCAGGACGGCCGCGAGGTCAGCACGCTCTTCTTCAAGAATTGGCGCAACAACGACGTGCGGCCCCCCTCCGAGGACGACATCCGGGCCCTGCTGGGACTGCTGGGGCGCCTGCGGCCCGACGTGGTCGGCATCGGCTTCGGCACGCCGTACGTCAAGATCGTCGCCGACCTTACCAGCCGGATCCGGACCGCGCTGAGGCCGCTCATCGTATGGGGCGGGATCCACGCCACGGTGGTCCCGGAGCAGTGCATACCCCTGGCGGATGCGGTGTGCATCGGCGAGGGGGAGCAGCCCCTGCGGGACCTGGTCGCCAACCTCGGCGCGGGGCGGGCCATCGACGGTATCGCGAACCTTTGGGTGCGCACGCCAGACGGCGTGCGCCGCAACGAGCCCGGCGCTCTGCTGCAGGACCTCGACGAGCTCCCGTACCGTGATTTCGAGGCGGAGGGCAAGTTCTACGTGGAGGACGGGAGGGTCCGCGCGGGCGACCCCCTGGCGCTGCTGGCCGAGCTGCGCACCAGCGCCTCGCGCGGCTGTCCGTTCAGCTGCAGCTTCTGCTACAACAGCGTCCTGCGCGGGATCTATCGGGGCAAGGGGGAGTATTTCCGCAGGCGCAGCGTCGGGCACGTGATCGGCGAGATCGAATACGCGCTGCGGCGCCTGCCCCGGATCCGGCGCATCAAGTTCGACGACGACACCTTCATCAGCGATCCCGCCTGGGTCGGTGAGTTCTGCTCCGAGTACGGGCGCAGGGTGGCCCTGCCTTTCGACCTCATGCTGGTGCCGCAGCACCTGGAAGAGCGCATGCTGGCCAGGCTCAAGCAGGCCGGCCTGGTCCGGGTGCAGATCGGCATCGAGAGCGCCTCCTGCGGGGAGGACCGGCGGGCCTATGCGCGGACCGCGGCCAACGAGAAGCTCCTGGAGTACGGACGCTGGAACCGGCGCCTGAAGCTGGAGACGGTCTATGACGTCATCCTGGACAATCCGCTTTCCACCGAGGCGGACAAGAACGCCCTGTTCGAGTTCCTGATGGAGCTCTCCCGGCCGTTCCGGCTCTTCCTGTATTCCTTGGTCTATTTCCCGAAGACGGCGCTCACCGAGGATTTCCTGCGCCGCGGGCTCATCACCGAGGCTGACGTCGAGGGCCAGGCCACGAAATCGTGGGAGCAGTTCCGGGTGAGCTTCCATTATCCCCGCCCGAAGGCGGACGTCTTCTTCCTGAGCATCCTCGTCCTTCTGCCCAAGCCTTTCGTGCCGCGCTCCTGGCTGCGCCGGCTCTACCGCAGCGCTTTTTTGCGGCGCCATCCCGCGCCGCTGGCCCTGGCCAGCCAGCTGTGCAATCTCGTCGTGCTGGCCGGCATCGCGCTGAGGATGCTGGCGCGCGGCGAACTGACACGGATGAAGCTGCGGGAATACGGCAGCCTGCGCAGGCTCATCACGCAATAAGCCATGAAGATCGCTTTGGTCAACCCTCCGCTGATCCAGTGCCTGAAGGGCGCGCGACCCAACCCCGTGATCAGCAGCCTCTTCTTCAATTCTCCGCCGCTGGGCATCGCCTCGATCGCGGCGGTCCTGGAGCAGCGCCGCATCCCGGTCGCGGTCATCGACGCGGCGGTGGAGCGCCTGAGCTATGAGGAGGTCGTGCGGCGCGTCGCGGGCGCGGATGTCGTCGGCCTGACCGCCACCACCTGCTCCTTCGCCGATGCGGTCGAATTGGCGCGTCGCCTGAAGAGCGCGTCGCCGGCCGTGGTCGTTCTGGGGGGGCCGCACGTGAGCGTGGCCCCTGAGCACGCGCTCTCCCCCGGTTGTTTCGACTTCGGCGTCATCGGGGAGGGGGAGGACACCTTCCCCGAACTGCTGCAGCGGCTGGCGTCAGGCGGCCGACCTGGGGACGTGGACGGGCTCGCCTTCCGCGAGGACGGTCGTCTGGTCCTCACCCGGCCGCGGGCCTGGATCAAGGACCTGGACCGCCTGCCCCTGCCGGCGCGGCATCTGCTCCCCATGGAGCGCTACGTCCCCCAGCCCAACGACGAGCGCGCGCGGCCCAAGCTCAGCATGGTGAGCAGCCGGGGCTGTCCCTACGCGTGCCTATTCTGCGACAAAGGGGCGATGGGCGCCGCGTACCGCAGCTTCAGCCCGGCCTACATCGTCTCCGAGATGGAGCATCTGGTGGCGCGCTACGGAGCCCGGGACATCGCGTTCGTCGACTCCCTGTTCACCCCTAGCGAGGAGCGCGTCGACGCCATCGTGCGCGAGATCGGCAGGCGCGGGCTGCGGGTGAGCTGGACCTGCACCGTGCGGGCCAACGTCATCACGCGCAAGGAGACCCTCCGGAAGATGCGGGACGCCGGCTGCTGGAGGGTGCGGCTGGGTGTCGAGAGCGGCAACGAGGAGGTTCTACGCTTCATCCGGAAGCAGACCACGCGGGAGCAGATCCGCGCCGTGGCGCAATGGGCCGACGAGCTCGGGCTGCAGCCGAAGGGCTTCTTCATGCTGGGGCACCTCACCGAGACCCGGCGCTCGATGCAGGAGACCATCGACTTCGCGAGATCGCTGCCGTTCAAGGACGTGACCGTGCAGATCAACACCCCCCTGCCCGGGGCGCGGCAGTTCTCGATGTGCGGCGAGTACGGGACCTTGCTGTCGCGGGATTTCCGCGACTACACCCTGTTCGAGCCGGTGTTCGTCCCGAAGGGGATGTCCCGGCTGGACCTGGAGGCCGCGGTCGACAGGTTCTACCGCTCTTTCTATCTGCGCCCGGTGGTCGTCTGGCGGCATCTGGTGCGGATACGGAGCCTGCGCGACGTCAAGCGCTATGCGCTGGCGTTCCGGCTGCTCCTCTATCTGTCTTTCCGGCATTTTTTCCAGGCGGCCTGGTGGCGTCTTCATATCGGCGGGGAGGCTCCGCATGCCGGCTGAAGGCGCCCGCGCTTGGAAGATCCTCCCGCTGGGTCCCGCGGACCTCGACGCGGTAGTCGCGCTGCATGTCCGCCTTATCGATGATTCCGTGTTCTCGCAGTTCGGCCCGCGCCTCCTTGAGACCATCTATCGGGGCGGCGTGGGCTCGCGATCCGCGGCGGGCTATGTCTGCCGGGGGCCGGACCGCGGCATCGTCGGGTTCGTCTTCGGCGCCAAAGACACCAAGCGCCTGTTCCGGGACATCCTCGCGGGGCAATGGCCGGCTCTGGCTTGGCGCGTCGCCGGCAGCCTGCTCCGGCATCCCGGGCTGCTGCGTCATCTCGGGGAGATCCCTTCCTATTTCGGCAAGGCGGGTGAGGACGCCGGGGCGGCGGAGCTGCTCTTCATCGCGGTCGAGCCGCCGCTGAGGGGCGAGGGCATCGCGCGGGCTTTGGTGGGGGCGGCGCTCGAGGCGTTCTCGGCCGAGGGCATCCGGCGCGTGGCGGTCACCGTGTCGGAGGGGAATGCCGCGCCCGGCCGCCTGCTGGAGGGGTTCGGCTTCCGGCGGTCGCGCAGCTTCGACTTCCTGGGCCGAAAGAGGGCTTTGTTCCTGGCGGAGCTTCCATGAGCCTGGTTCAGATCCTGCGCCTGTGCCGGTCCTGGCTGGCCGGCCGGATGCTCTACGCCCATTGGGGCCTGACCCACCGCTGCAACCTGCGCTGCAGGATGTGCACGGTGCGGCAGGACGCGCGCAAGGAACTGCCCCTGCCGGAGCTGTCGGCCGCGGCCGAGGCCCTCAAGGCGCTGGGCGTGGTGTATCTGAGCCTCGGCGGCGGAGAGCCGTTCCTGAGGGACGATCTGGAGGGCATCGTCGGCATGTTGGGCGGCAAGGGGTTCCGGTTCCGGGTCCTCACCAACGGGACCTTGGCCGACGAGGGCCGAGTGCGGGGGCTGGCGGCCGCCGGCCTGCGGGAGGTGTCGGTTTCCCTGCATTCGCTGGAGCCGGCCAAGCACGACGCCATCCACGGCGCGGCCGGAGTCCACGGGGGGGTCCTGAAGGGCCTGGAGGTCTTCGCCAAGCATCTGGGAGGGCGGGGGAGCATCCTCCTGATCAACACCGTGGTCTCGCCGCTGAACATCCGGGAGTTGCCCGCCATCGCCGCGTTCGCCGCCGGCATGGGCTACTCCGTGTCGTTCGTGCCCATCGAAGACGGTTCCTGTCCGGAGCTCGCATTCAAGCCTAAGGACCAGCCGCTCATCGACGAGACCTATGCCCGCCTGGCCGAGCTGAAGCGGCAGAGGGGCAGCGCCATCCTGAACTCGACGGCCTTCCTCGAGCAGTCCCGCCTGCATCTGGCCTCTCGGCGGCATGTGTGGCGCTGCGAGGCCGGGACGCGCTACTGTTCCGTCAATCCGGAGGGCGAGCTATCCATCTGCCATCGCTTCCCTCCGGTGGGCTCGCTCTTAAACGGCGCGCTGCGGGAGCACCTGCGCTCGGCGTCCTATGAGAGCCGGCGGCAGTCCTTGGTCAGCGCCTGCCCCGGCTGCCTGCGCCCCTGCTGGGCGGAGGTGACGAACGGATTCGCCAGCGCTGCCGCCCTGCTGGAGATGGCGCGGCGCGCGTTCTACTGCGGCGGCAGGAAGACGTCGTAGCCGGCCACGTAGCGCTGATAGAGAGCTATGGCCTGGGCCTGGTCTTTGGTACCGTGGATCTCCACCCGGCCGGAGACCAGGACGCGCACTTCGGCGCCGGGGACGGACAGGCTAAGTAGGCCGCCGTCGCGGGTGATCGCTCCCTGGCCTTGCCAGGACGAGGCCAGGCGCTCAAGGTCGATCCGGGTGCCGAAGGGCAGCGAGATCTCCACCGCGGACTGGCCGCAGAGCCGGGTCGTGCAGATGCGCTCCTGTATCTTCACGCTCTCCGCGCCCTGGGACGGCTTCACGTTCTCCCGGATGATCTCCCGGGCGATAGCTTGGCGCTCCAGGCGGCAGGCGATGGCCCGGTCGACCGGGAGGTTGCAGCGCTCGATCACGTTCTTCAGCAGCGGCAGCCGGCGCAGGAAGGAGGTGAAGAAGAACGTATGGATGCCGATCAGGCAGAAGGGCTGGCGGAACAAGGACGAGGTTATGTTCAAGCGCTCGAGGAATCTGGGGCCGATGGAGAAGCCGCGCTTGAGCATCTCCTGGCGCCGGCCCAGCCGGCCGCCCGACCTGGCGTAGACCGGGCTGAAGTACTCGATGCCCTGGGACGCGAAGAACTCCCGGATCACCCGCAGGTAATCGGGCCGTTCGAGGAAGAGCACGCCCTGGTCGATATTGGTCCCGTCGCAGACCTCGCGGATGCCGTTGTTCAGGCAGTAGATGACGGCCGCGGTCTCGAACGACAGCCTGCAGCATAGATCGATCACCAGCGTGGACCCGTACTTCCGGATCAGCTCGGGCAGGGGGCGGCGCAGCCGCTCGAAGATCTCGGACACGTAGATGATCCGGTGCGCGAGCCGGTCGGCGCCGTACTTTTCTTGCAGCTCCACGACATGCGTCTTGGAGGCGCCGACCTTGACGCAATAGCCGTTGCAGAACGTCAGCAGGTGCAGCCGGACGCTCGCGTCTTCCTCCAGCAGATGGGCCGCGGCCAAAGTGGTGTCCACGCCTCCGGAGAACATCATGCACACGTCTCTGATGCCCGGCTTCATCGACCCGACTCCGCGAGCACAGCCTTCAGCGTGGCGAGCGTCTCTGAGATCTCCTCCATGGAGGTGGAGCCGCCCAGGGAAAAACGGATGACCGAACGGGCCAGGGCCGGGTCGAGCCCCAGGGCCTTGAGCACGTGGGATGGTCCACGGTCCCCGGACCCGCAGGCGGCGCCGGTGGACACCGCGATGCCGCGCAGGTCCAGGTTGGCCGCCAGGGCCTGGTTGTCCCGGCCCGGGAAGCACACGCTGGACGTATTGGGCAGCCGGGGCGCGGCCGCGCCGAGGAACACCGCGCGGGGCTCCAGCTCGCGTATGCCCTGCTCCAGGCGGTCGCGCTGCGCCTCCAGGTAGGCCGCCTCCACCGCCAGGCCGCGGCCGGCCAGAAGAGCCGCGGTCCCCAGGCCCACGATCCCGGCCAGGTTGTAGGTCCCGGGGCGCAGGCCGCTCTCCTGGCCGCCGCCGTGCAGGATGGGCCGCAGGCTCACGCCCTGGCGGACGAACAGGGCGCCCACTCCCTGCGGCCCGTGGATCTTGTGCGCGGACAGGCTGAGCAGGTCCGCCCCCAGCCGGCGGACGTCGACGGGGACCTTGCCCGCGGACTGCACCGCGTCGGTGTGGAACAGGATCGACCTTTTGCGGAGCGCCTCGCCCAGCCGCTGGAGCGGCTGGATGGTCCCGATCTCGTTGTTGGCGTGCATGATGCTGACCAGGATGGTCCGCCCGGTCAGGGCTGATTCCAGGGACTCGGGCCGGACCAGGCCGTCCTCGTCCACCGGCAGCCGGGTGAGCTGGAATCCCTGCCCGGCCAGGTCTTCGGCGCACCGGAGCACGGAATGGTGCTCGACGGCGCTGACGATGACGTGGTCCCCCTGCTTCCGCCGGGCCAGGCACGCGCCCCGCAGGGCCAGGTTGTTCGCCTCGGTCCCGCCGCCGGTGAAGACGATCTCCTCCGGCCGGCAGTTCAGCAAACCGGCGACCTGGGCGCGGGCCTGCTCCACGGCCTTCAGCGCCTCCCGGCCCGGGCCATGGGCGCTGGAGGCGTTGCCCCAACGCCCCTGCAGCCAGGGCAGCATGCTCTCCAGCACCTGGGGACGCAGGGGGGCGGTGGCGTTATGGTCCAGATAGATTGGCATTGGGTCGGGGCCGATAGCTACCAACTCATAATATGCTCTGCGGTTTTTCAAGAGTCAGATAAAAATGAAATAACGTGTATGATCTTCTTAAAAATCTCAATCGACCTCGATAAAGAGCGTTTTCTATATTTTTCCATTGCGGAAAATAATCCTTTAAAAAAGGCCATTCTTCTTTTGCAATCTGTGAATAATTCCTCAGATATTGATTCCCAAACCAAAAATTATTCATTCTGAACAACCAAAAAGCCAAACGTATTTGAGGAGAATTCTCAAAGTCTACGATAAAAAGTTTCCCCCCTGGTTTCAAAAGTCTAAGAGCTTCATCTAAAAACTTTTGAACATTCTCAAAAGTCGCAAAATGGTGCATCGCGTGTATGCAGGTGACAATATCGAATGATTGGCTTTCAAAACCAGACTTCAAAGCATCCCCGACAGAATACCGAAAGCGGCTGTCTTCGCTCAATCTTTTATCAAAAGCAATATCCATCCCGGTTAGATTGCGAAAGCCCATCTCATACATGACATCTAAGGCTTCTCCATGACCACAACACATATCAAGCAAAGCCACCGATCTGGGCTGTTCATCCAAGCCTAATTTCTTGAGTTTCCATCTCAATTGCTTGCGCCGTCTTTCAATCTCGAATTCACTGCTATACGTCTGCAGCCAGGTCCCGGTCTCCACGCGCGAAGAAGATGCTTTTGCAGTCATCTTTTATCCTCTCTGTCTGTCCTCTTGAATCCGCTGAAATCCAGTTGGCCGTGCCCCGAGTCGTGTGGAAATCCGCCGCGTAACCTGGTAGCTGGAATTTGATTCTAGCCTATTCCGACCTCCAATCGTTCAAGTTTTTGGCCCGGCCCCCATGGGGGCCGGGCATTCGCTATAATGGAAAGGCGCACCGCCCACATGAGCGCCGACTCGAATGGTCCCTTGATCCGCGAAACACAGGGGGTGTGCCCGCGGTGTCTCCGGGCGGTGGCGGCGCAGATCCGCGAAGCCGAGGGCGGCGTCTGGCTGATCCGGTCCTGCGCGGAGCACGGGGAGAGCCGCGCCTTGCTCTCGGTCGCCCCCGCCTACTTCCGGGACCTGCACCGCTTCTACAGCTCCGTGATGCGCCGCAGCCTGCCCCAGCGCGACTACATCCTCCGCCTGACCGAGCGCTGCAACTTGGAGTGCCCCATCTGCCTGGCCGGCGCCAACCAGGACGTCTTGGCGGACTTCACCGTGGAGGATGTGCGCAGCCTGGTCAAAGGCATGCGCGGCAAGAAGCTGGACCTCATGGGCTGCGAACCCACTTTGCTCAAGGATCTGCCGGAGATGATCCGGGTGATCGCGCGGTCCGGCAACATCGCGGCGCTGCACACCAACGGCATCGCGCTGGCCGACCTCGCCTATGTGCGGCGGCTCAAGGACGCAGGCCTGCACGAGGTGCACCTGCAGTTCGACGGGCTCGACGACCGCGTCTATCAGGCCATCCGCGGCCGGCCCCTGCTGGACACCAAGCTGAGGGCCATGGACAACCTGACCGAACTCGGCATCCCCGTGGATCTGGTCGTGACCGTGCTGGCCGGCGTCAACGAAGGTGAGCTCCTGCCCATCCTCGAGTTCGGGGCGAAGCGCGCCAACGTCAAGGAGGTCTTCTTCCTGGGGTGCCGGCCTCTGGGACGCGCCGCCGCCGGCTTCGAGGACCGGCACCTGATGCCGGACCAGGTCATCGACCTGCTGGCGCAGGCCACGGGCGGCCGCATCTCCCGGGACAAGGTGCGGCGTTTCCAGAAGCTCTATTTCGCCGCGCTGTCCATCTTCAAGGTGCGCAAGTGCCTCTATGTCCAGCACTACCTGCTGCTGCGCTCCCGCGACGGCGGCTACCAGTGCTGGGATGACCTCGTGGACACGCCGCGGTTGGAGCAGGCGCTGGAACGCTTCCGGGCCCGGCGCGAGAAGGACTCCGCTTGGGCCGCGCCGCTCTTCCTGCTCGAAGCCCTGCCGATACTGGTCAACCCGCGCACGCTCGGCCTGCTCGGCGAGTTCCTGGCTTTGGCCCTGCTGATGAAGTCCGGCTTCAACCTCAAGCGCGTCAAGCCCCGCACCCTCATGCTCGGCTACATCACCGCCTGCGACCCGGGGAGCTACAACGCCTTCGTGGCGGAGAACTGCGGCAAGGGGGAGGTTTCGCGGGACCTGGGCCTGCAGGAAGCCGGGGCCCTGGCCAACGTCCTGCGGGAGCGCCGCTGGAGGAAGCTCTGACGCGGGCGACATCGCCGATGAGGATCCTGCTCATCAATCCGCCCGTGGAGAACACGGTCCGGTCCGAGGTCCCGGCGCTGGTCACGGCGCATGTCGGCGTGTTCCCGCCGCTCGGGCTCCTGTATGTCGCCGCCTTCTGCAACGCCCGCACCCCGCACCGGGCCGAGGTCTTGGACGCGGTGGCCGAGGGGCTGTCCTACGACGGCATGGCCAGGCGGATCCAGGCGGCCGCGCCGGACCTCGTCGGCATCACCGCGCACACCCACAGTCTGGTCGATGTGATGATGACGGCCGCGCTGGTCAAGAGATGCCGGCCGCAAGCGCACGTCTGCATGGGAGGCGCGCACCCGTCCCATTTCCCGCGCGCGGCGGCGCGGCTGCCCGGCGTGGATTCGGTCATACCCGGCGACGGCGAGGCCGCCTTCGCCGAGCTGGCCGGCGCTCTGGCCGGCGGCGGCGACCTGCGTTCGATTAAAGGGCTCCTGTTCAAGCAGGACGGCGGGATCGTGGAGACCGGAGCCCGGGAGCCGGAGCGGGACCTGGACCTCCTGCCGCAGCCCGACCGCTCCTTGCTGTCGGCCGGGCGGTACCGGTATATCCTCTCCCGGGACCCCGCCTTCACCACCATGATCAGTTCGCGGGGCTGCCCCTTCGCCTGCACGTTCTGCAGCACGCCCAAGGGACCGTGCCGGATGCGCTCCCCCGAGAACGTGGTCGCGGAGATGGCCCGGTGCGCGGGCGCGGGCCTGCGCGATATCCATTTCGTCGACGACATCTTCAACCAGGACCCGGAGAGGGTCTCCCGCATCTGCTCCTTGCTGAGCCGGGAGAAGCTGCGCGTGGGGTGGAGCTTCCGGGGGCGCGTCGACCGCGTTTCCGCCGGCCTGTTCGCCGACCTGCGGCGGGCGGGCTGCTACAGCATCCATTTCGGCGTGGAATGCGCCAGCGACGAAGGCCTGGCCGGCCTGAACAAGGGTATCCGCGTGGAGCAGGCGCGCCAAGCCTTCGCGCTGGCGCGTCAAGCGGGCCTGCGGACCGTCGCCTATTTCCTGGTCGGCTGTCCGCACGAGAGGACCCGTGAGGACGTGCTGCGCACCGTCGCTTTCGCGCGGGAGCTGCGCGCGAATTTCGCCCTTTTCAACATCCTCACGCCCTACCCGGCGACGGCGCTCTACGAGGCGGGCCTGCGCGCGGACATCATCCCTCGCGACGTATGGGGAGAATTCATCGCGAACCCCACCAAGGACTTCCGCTATCCGTTCTGGAACGAGCATTTTTCCAATGAGGAGCTGGCGTCTTTGCTGCGCCTGGCCTACCGGCGGTTCTATCTGCGTCCCGGTTTCCTTTGGGACGCGCTGCTGGACTGCCAGGCCTGGAAGGTGGTGCTGCGCCGCCTGGGCGCTGGGATAGGGCTGCTGCGGGGAGGGGGCGCATGACGCGGCCCGGGATGCGGCTGCCGGCGGGCTACCCGCGCTGGAAATGGGCCTATGCCTTCGCGGCGGCGGCTGTCCTGGCTTTCATGGTGATCGGCAATCTTATCCGCCTGCATGATGATGCGTCCATCCGCGGGCCGGACGTGATCGTTCATCTCAATAATTCCGTGGAATTCTACCGCCGGTGGCAGGATGCCGCTCATGATCCCGCGGCCTCCTGGCACGGCAAATGCCTCAGCCTGGCGGCATCGTTCTCACGGCCGCTGAGCAGCAGCAGCAGGGATCTGCGGTTCCCCAATCTCGTATTCGCCGTCACCGCCCTGTTCTATTCCCTCTTCGGGCAGGCCATGGGCGTGGCGAAAGCCAGCAACTGGGTGTATCTTCTCCTGCTGCTGTGGTCGGTCTATGCGCTGGGGAGATCCCTCTCGGGCCGACTGACCGGACTGCTCGCCGCAAGCCTGGTCGGCATGTATCCGCTGATCTTCGAGAGCTTCCGGCAATACGGCCTGGATTTCCCGCTGGCCGCGATGGTCGCGTTCTCGATGGCGCTGCTCATGAAGAGCGACGGTTTCGCGGACCGGAGATACTCGCTGCTCCTGGGCCTGGCCATCGGTGTCGGGATGCTGGTGAAACTGCAGATGGTGATCTATCTGGCCCTGCCTTTGGGCGTGCTTCTGGCGACCAGCCTGACCCAGGCCTATCGTCAGGGCGGGGCCCCCCTGGCGCCCCGTCTCATCAACTTCAGCATCGCCAGCGCGGCCGCGGCGATCGTCTCATCCATCTGGTGGGCTGGGAATCTCGACGCGATATGCAGGTTCTTGCGGATGCATAGGACGGTGCCGGGCATCCATCCGGTCTTGGCGCACGACTACGGCGCAGTCGCCTGGCGCATCCTGCAGTCCATGGCGTTCGACCCGATGGGGCTGCCTTTGTTCGCGGCGTCCGTCGTCGCATTCGGGTGCTTCCTCGCGGCGCCAGTGAAGCAGCGATCCGTCTGGGGAGCATGGGCGGTTTCGCAGCTTGTGATGATGCCCCTGCTCATACCGGTCAGCTTTCACGGATGGATCCCCGGGGCGCATTGGCGCTTCGGCATGCCCGTTCTTCCCGCGCTGGCTGTGCTGACCTCCTGGTGGGTGTGCCGCTTGAGGAACAGCACGGCCAGGGCGGTCGTCTTCGTCCTGTTGCTGGCCTTCGCCTGCGTGCAATTCAGCGTCCGGACTTTCGCGTCCGACCATGCACCTCCGGTCGCGGCCGCGAAGGTGGACGGCCCCATCACCGAGCGGCTGGGAATGGCCAGGATCCGCATGATCCTGTCTGATCCGCGCGAACTGCTGGGCACGACGGATTTCGGATGTCCGAAGAGGCAGGGGTTCCTTCTCAAGCTCGACATGCTCCTGCAGCAGATGCAACCCTATATATCGCCGACGAAGAAGATGAGCGTGCTTTGCTTGAGTCGATTGCAGAGGCCCAGATCGGCCGAGGACATCCTGATCTACCTCATGAGCAACCGCTACGCGAACCTGACGGCGTACCAGATGGGCCGCCTCCTGCTTCCCGGTGGGCGCCGGATCCTGGAGGACCTCGATTTCATCATCGTCTATTCCCCGCGCCCCGTCGTCTCTTGGCGTGATATCGAGACCGACCTGACGCAAGGCGACGAGGCTCCTGCGCTGTATCTCCCGAGTACGCAGGATAACCCGCGGAATCTGTGGAGGTCGCCGAGCGGTTTGAAATTGCTGGGACAGATCTCGCGGGAGATCCGGCAGTTCGAATTGGTCTTCGATCAGCCGATGATCTTTGAGAGCCATTGGCTCCTCTATAAAAGGCGCTCCCTCCGGGGCGGAGGCGCATGAGGCATCCCTGGTCGCGGATGTGGGCGAGGTATCCGCTCTGGAAATGGTCCTATGCCGTCGCGGCCGCGGCCGTCCTGGCCTTCATGCTGATCGGCAATCTCATCCGCCTGCGCGGTGATGCGTCCATCCGCGGGCCGGACATGATCCTCCATCTCAATAACTCCGTGGCCTTCTACCGCCTGTGGCATGACGCCGCTCATGATCCGGCGGCCTCCTGGTGCGGCAGATGCTGCAACCTGGCGTCCTTGCTGTCGCGGAGGCTTTCCTCCACGGACGACCGGCACCCTAATCTGGTGTTCGCCGTCACCGCCGTGTGCTATTCCCTCTTCGGGCAGACCTTGGGCGCTGCGAAATCGAGCAACTGGGTGTATCTGCTCCTGCTGCTGTGGTCGGTCTATGCCCTGGGAAGATGCGTCTCCGGCCGCCTGACCGGGCTGATCGCCGCCAGCCTGGTCTGCATGTATCCGGCGATCTTCGAGAGCTCCCGGCAATACGGCCTGGATTTCCCGCTGACCGCGATGGTCGCGCTCTCGATGGTGCTGCTCTTGAAGAGCGACGGCTTCGCGGACCGGAGATATTCGTTCCTGCTGGGCCTGGCCGTCGGTGTCGGGATGCTGGTGAAGCTGCAGATGCTGGTCTATGTGGCTCTGCCCTTCGGCGCGCTTCTCGCGGCCGCTTTCGCGCAGGCCCGGCGGCAGGACAGCGGGGGGCGGGCCCCTCTGGCGCCCCGTCTCATCAATGTCGGCATCGTCATGGCGTCCGCGGCGATCGTATCCTCCATCTGGTGGGGCGGACGCCTGGGCGCGATCTGGCGGATCGTGCACATGCACATGACGGAGCCGGACCTTTCTCCAGCCATGGGACACTGCTACGGCGCGGTGGCCTTGCACATCCTGCAGTCCATGGTGTTCGACCCGCTGGGGCTGCCGTTGTTCGCGGCCTCCGTCGCGGCGCTCGCATGCCTCCTGGCCTCGCGAGCGGAGCAGCGATTCGTCCTGGGAGCCTGGGCGGTTTCGCAGTTCGTGATGCTGACGCTCCTCTTGCCGGTCAGGATCAACGGGACCTATCCCGCGGCGGAATTGCGCTGCGGCATGCCTGTCGTCCCCGCGCTGGCTGTGATCACATCCTGGTGGGTGTGCCGCTTGAAGGACATGACGACCAGGACGGTCATCTTCGCCTCGCTGCTGGGGTTCGCCTGCCTGCAGTTCGGCGTCCGGACCTTCGCTCCTCCCGATGGGGGGAGGGCCGCGCCTTCCTGGCGGGGCGGCCCGAATCTCGAGCGGATGGGGCTGCCCAGGATCCGCGGGATCATGTCCGATCCGCTCGCGCTGCTGGGCGAGACTCCTTATGGGGCTCCGAAGCAGAATGCGGCCGCTCTTCACATCGACAAGCTCATGGAGCGGATGCATGAGTATATCCTCCCGAAGATGAAGGCGAGCGCTCTGTGCGTGAGCCTGTCGCGGAGGCCTTTCTCGCATGAGGGCATGCTGACCTACTACATGAACAACCGCTACGCGAACATGACGGTCTACATGGTGGGCCAACTCATATTCTCCGATGGCCCCCGGATCCTGAAAGACCTCGATTTCATCATCGTCTATGCCTCGCGCGACATCGGTTCTTGGCCGGAAATCGAGAGGGATCTGACGCAAGGCGGAGCAGCCGACCCGGAGCCTCTTCCCAATCTGGATCGGGAGCCGCAGGACCTGTGGAGATCACCGCGTGGTCTGGAATTGCTGGGGAAATTGTCGCGGCAGATGGGGCAGTTCGAATTGATCTTGGAGCAGCCGCTGCCTTTTGGGCGCCATTGGCTCCTATATAAGAGGCGTTCCCTTTGGGGCGCAGGCGCATGACGCATCCCGGGTCGCGGATGTGGGCGAGGTATCCGCTCTGGAAGCGGTCCTATGCCATCGCGGCTGCGGCCGTCCTGTCCTTCATGCTGATCGGCAATCTGATCCGCCTGCGCGGTGATGCGTCCATCCGCGGGCCGGACGTGATCGTGCATCTCAATAATTCCGTGGAATTCTACCGCCTATGGCATGATGCCGCTCATGATCCCGCGGCCTCCTGGTACGCCAGATGCTGCAACATGGCGTCCTTGCTGTCGCGGAGGCTTCCCTCCAGGGATGACCGCTATCCTAACCTGGTATTCGCCGTCACTGCCGTGTTCTATTCCCTCTTCGGGCAGACCTTGGGCGCGGCGAAAGCAGGCAACTGGGTGTATCTGCTCCTGCTGCTGTGGTCGGTCTTTGCGCTGGGGAGATGCGTCTGCGGCCGCCTGACCGGGCTGATCTCCGCAAGCCTGGTCTGCATGTATCCGCTGATCTTCGAGAGCTCCCGGCAATACGGCCTGGATCTGCCGCTGACCGCGATGGTCGCGTGCGCGATGGCGCTGCTCTTGAAGAGCGATGGCTTCGCGGACCGGAGATGCTCGCTCCTGCTGGGCCTGGCGCTCGGTGTCGGGATGCTGGTGAAGCTGCAGATGCTGGTGTATCTGGCTCTGCCCTTCGGCGCGCTTCTGGCGACCACTCTTGCGCAGGCCCGGCATCAAGACAACGGAGCGCGGGCCGCCCTGGCGCCCCGTCTCATCAATGTCGGCATCGTCATGGCGGCCGCGGCGATCGTCTCATCCATCTGGTGGGGCGGGCGTCTGGGCGCGCTCTATCGGATCGTGTACATGCACATGACGGAGCCGAACGTTTCTCCAGCCATGGGACACTGCTACGGCGAAGTCGCCTTCCGCATCATGCAGTCCATGGTGTTCGACCCGCAGGGGTTCCCTTTGTTCGCGGCGTCCGTCGTGGCATTCGCATGCCTCCTGGCGGCGCCAGTGAAGCAGCGATTCGTTCTGGGGGCATGGGCGGTTTCGCAGCTCGTGATGATGACGCTCCTCTTGCCGGTCAGAAACAACGGGCTATATCCCGCGGCGGAATTGCGCTATGGCATGCCCGTTCTTCCCGCGCTGGCCGTGATCACATCCTGGTGGCTGTGCCGCTTGAAGAGCCTGACGGCCAGGACCGCCATCCCGGCCTTGTTGCTGGGGTTCGCCTGCCTGCAATTCGGCGTCCGGACTTTCGCGCCTCACCAGGAGGGGGGAGCTTCGCGTCCAGCGCGGGGCGGCCCGAAGTTCGAGCGGATGGGGATGTCGAGGGTCCGCATGATCAGGTCTGATCCGCTCGAGCTGTTGGGCACGACTCCTTATGGGACTCCGAAGCAGCATGGAATCGCTCTTAAGATTGACACGCTCATGCAACAGATGAATGAGTATATTCCCCCGAAGAAGAAGATGAGCGCTCTGTGCTTGAGCCTGTCGTGGAGACCTTTCTTGCATCAGAGCATGCTGACCTACTACCTGAACAATCGCTACGCGAACTTGACGGTGTACATGGTGGGCCAACTCATACTTCCCGATGGGCCCCGGATCCTGAAGGACCTCGATTTCATCATCGTCTATGCTTCGCGCGACATCGGTTCTTGGCCTGATATCCAGAGAGGTATGACGCAAGGCGGAGAAGGCGACCCGGAACCTCTTCCTAATCCGGAACAGGAGCCGCGCAATCTCTGGAAATCACCGCGCGGTCTGGAATTGCTGGGGCAATTGTCGCGGCAGATGGGGCAGTTCGAATTGATCTTCGAGCAGCAGCTGCCTCTTGAGCGCCATTGGCTCATATACAAAAGGCGCTCCCTCCTGCCTCAGCCCACGGCGCAGGCCAACTGACGCCATGGCCCTTCTGCCCAGTTTCCGCCCCTCGCTCAGCTGGCGGGAGCTCCGCGCCGCGGTGCGCGGCGGGTCCGGCGACTTCGCGCAGGCGCTGGCGCGCTATCTGGCCGTGCCGCACGCGATCGCCGCGCAGTCGGCGCGCTGGGGGCTCTACCATCTGCTGCGCAGCCTCGAGCTCGAGCCGGGAGACGAGGTCATCGTCCCCGCGCTCACCTATTTCGCGGTGCCGGCCGCCGTGGTCCGCGCCGGGCTCAAGCCCGTGTTCGCCGATATCGGGCCCGATGGGCTCACCATCGACCCTGAGGCCGCGCGCCGGAGCCTCACTCCGCGCACGCGGGCCATCATCCCGACCCACCTCAGCGGCTTCATCTGCGACCTCGGATCGATCTGCGCCTTGGCCCGGGAACGCGGCCTGACGGTCATCGAAGACTGCGCGCAATCGCTGGGCGGCAAGTTCCAGGGAAAACACGCGGGCGCCTGGGGGCAAGCGGCCTATTTCACGTTCGGCGTGACCAAGCACATGACCACGCTCGGCGGCGCGCTGGTCGTCACGCACGACGACGCTCTCGCGCAGCGTCTGCGCCGGGCCGCGGAGAGTCCGGCCCTGCCGCCGTTTCCCGCCGCCGCGCTCGCGAAGGCGCTGGCCATGAAATGCGCCACGTCCGCGCTGGGCTTCCCCTTCACCTATGCGGCGCTGAGGGCGTCCGCGTGGGCCGGCATCGACCTGGTCGACCGGCTCTTCGCGGAGCCTGAGGCCCTGCTGGGCGAGCCCTTGGCCGGCGCGCTGCATCCCGCGCAGGCGGAGTTGGGGCTGCTCCAGCTGGCGGCGCTCGACGAGCGCAACCGGCGCCGGCGCCGGCGCGGCCTGCAGCTCTGCGAGCTGCTGCGCGGCATCCCCGGGGTGCGCGTCCCCCGCTCTCACGAAGGCGCCGAGGATATCTTCTCCACATGCCCGGTCTTCGTCGCGGACAAGGAGCGGGTGCGGCGGGCGCTGCTGCGCCGCGGCATCGATTCCTCCGCCGGGTATCTGCAGGACTGCAGCGCGCTGGAGCTGTTCGGGGCGGATCGGCGGGCCTGTCCTCATGCGGCTCGGGCCAAGCGTGAAGTCCTGTATCTGCCGCTCTACGCGGAGCTCTCGGAAAGCGATGCGGCGTATGTCGCCGATGGCGTGCGCAAAGCGGTCTTGAACGGCTAGCCCGCCGCGATCTCCAGCAAAGACTCCAATATCCTGTAGGTGATGCCCCATACGATGCGGGCGCCGATCCTGAAGGCGGGCAGACGCCTGGGCTGGCCGGCGATGGAGAAGGTCTCCTCGCACACGGCGCCGGGCAGGCTGCCGAGCCTGACCCAGAAGCAGTCCGCCGCCTCAGGGCCGGGAGCCAAAGCGGGTCTGCGGCGCAGTCCGAAGACGAAGGGCCGCACGGCCAGTTCCGGATAGGTCGGGGTCCGGGGGGAGAGGTCGTCGAGCTCGCCCAGGAGGTCCTGCGGCCGCAGACGGACGCCGGTCTCCTCTTGCGTCTCCCGGATGCTGGTGGCGAGCCGGTCGGCGTCTGCCGGCTCGCCGTGGCCTCCGGGCAGGGCGACGTGCCCCGACCAGGGGTCGTCCGGATGCTTGACGCGCTCCATGAGGAGCACCGCGAAGTGACGCGGCCGCGTCCCGGCCAGGATGACGGCCACCGAGGTCCTGGCCTCGGCTCCGGTCTCGAAGCGCCGGGGGCTGCGGGCGCGCAGCTTGCGGCGCAGTCCGGCGAAGGGGTCGGCTGCTGGGGGCATGGAGCCGCACCATTTTATCAAACCGGGCCGGGGAGTATCCCATCCAGTAGAATTGAGACAGCGTAAGCTTGTCCCATTGTTTTTGACAAGCCAAGACTCACTGATCGAAGAATTACAAAAAGGCATCGGGGAAATAATATGCCAACCTGCCAAAGCCATATAGGAGACATCTGGGCCTTGCAGCCTGTCAGAAAACCGTGTACACTTTTCTGACAGTGAATATCACGGATACCGTCGAGAATAAGATCCTGTCCCGCATACGCCGCCTCGGCCCAGGAAAGGTCCATACCAGCAAGGACTTCCTCAGCCTCGGCAGCCGCGCGGCGGTCGACCAGGTCCTGTCGAGATTGGCCGCGCGCAAAACCATCAAGAGGCTCGGTCGAGGGCTCTACTATCTTCCCCGCATCAACCCGACTTTGGGGATCGAGGCGGCTCCCGATGTGGAGGAGGTCGCTCGCACTCTCGCCAGAAAGACAGGGAGCCGCGTCATTCCCTCCGGAGCGGTGGCGGCCAATCGCCTTGGACTCTCGACTCAGGTGCCTGCCAAACCGGTCTACTTGACAGATGGGAGGACCCGGACTGTGCGCGTGGGCAATGTCGTCTTATTCATCAAGCATGCGCCGCCTAAAGACCTCCCATTGGGCCATCCCACGAGCGCCATGGTTTTTCAAGGGCTGCGGTACTTGGGCAAGGACGCCATGGGAGAGGAGACCATTGCGCGGCTCCGCCGGAGTCTATCCGTCGCGGATCGCCGGAGATTGCTGAAAGACGCCCGCTACGTCACCGACTGGGTTGCCGAGGTAGTCCGCCGAGCCTGCGGGCACGGTGGACGCCCCCCAAAGGCGCGCCATGGATGATATAGCGCGTCTTCCTGCGCGCGATCGTTCCGAGTTGTTCAGCACGGCAGCAACCCTGCGAGGGGAGATGCTGTCCGCCCTGATAGAGAAGGACTTCTGGGTCTGCTGGACGCTCAAGCGAATCTTTGCCTTGCAGGACCCGCCCGCCGGGCTAATTTTCAAGGGAGGAACGAGCCTTTCGAAGGTGTACCAAGCCATCGACCGATTTTCCGAAGACGTTGACCTTTCATTTGATCGGAGCACGCTTGGATTCGGGGGGGATAATGATCCCGAGCGCGCGCCGAGCAAGAACAAAACGCAAAAGAGGCTGGAAGCTCTTACGGCCGCGTGCCAGGATATGATCCGTGACCGGTTTGTGCCGCGGCTTGAAGCGGCTTTCACAAAGGCTCTCGGTACGGCTCCGTCGTCGCGCACATGGCAAGTCGATCTGGACAAAGATGATCCAGACAGGCAGACCGTGCTGTTTCACTACCCGGCCGGCATCGCAGAGCGCGAGGGAGCTATCCCTCGATATCAGCGCCCCGTCGTCCGTCTTGAGCTTGGCGCACGGGGGGAGCAATGGCCGGCCGAACAGGCAACGGTCACGCCTTATGCGGCGCAGACTATTTCGAAACCTTTCAAGGAGCCTGCTTGCGACGTGAAAGCACTGGCCGCCGAGCGGACCTTTTGGGAAAAGGCGACAATCCTGCACGCCTGGTATCATCATCCCCAAGGGAAGGCACTTCCCGAACGTCAGTCGAGGCACTATTACGATCTCGTAAAGCTCTATGAGAAAGGAATCGGCGCGAAGGCCATGGGCGATTTGGAATTGCTCAAGAGCGTCGCGCACCATAAAACAGTCTTCTTTCGGTCCGCTTCCGCGCAATACGATAAGGCGACCCCGGGGAGTCTCAGGCTTGTCGCGCCGTCATTCCGGAAGAAGGAGCTGGAGGATGACTACGTCAAGATGCGCGAGATGATATTCGGCGAGATCCCGCCGTTAAGCCATATTTTTGAAGTGCTCGCGGAGCTTGAGCGCAAGATAAATGAGCGGCGCTGATATCATCGGGTAGCGCGGCCCTGCGCTGCCGCTGTAAGGTCGATCGAAGGACGTTGCCAGTCGATGCCCCTCCGGCCGATGAGTTCCCTCCGGCGTAGCCACGGCTCTGGCTTGATGGCGCTCTCCTGAAATCTCCTGCCCGATCCTGACGTCTACTCCGGCGTTGGTATGGTATTATTGCCGAAGCCAGGCCCCCGAGGGGGCATGGGATGGGAAGCTCCATAATGTCCCGGCAGCAACGAAACGAGCTGATGCAAAACCGTGTTATAATGTGCCAAGGGGAATCCTCCGTCGTAGAATGTGGTCCAAGCAACTTCATTCTACAATTGGCGAAGGGTTCCCCGTCGTTTTTTCCCGGACAGAAGTGTTTTTCTATAGTCTTTCTATAGTGCTTGTATAGCGTTTCTATAGTCTTTCTGTAGTCTTTTCTATAGTGATAATCATGTAGAGGTCCCCGCCCACAGGTTTGCTAGTGTTCTGTTGCGAGACGGAAAACTAGAACCGAAGAGGAGGACCTCTACAATGAGATTATACTCCGCAATAGACCTGCATTCCAACAACAGCGTGCTGGTGATCATCGATGAAGGTGATCATGTCCTGTGCGAGCGACGTCTGCCGAATAAACTGCCGCTCATTTTGGCGGAGTTGGCTCCGCATCGGGACAGCATCGAGGCGATAGCTGTTGAGTCCACGTTCAATTGGTACTGGCTGGTCGATGGGCTCATGGACAACGGTTATGCGGTGAAGCTGGTGAACACCGTGGCCGTGAAGACCTACGATGGGCTCAAGTACACCGCGGATGAGCACGACGCCCGGCATCTCGCTCATCTTCTTCGTCTCGGGATCTTGCCGACCGGCTATATTTATCCGAAGCAGGAGCGCTCCGTGCGGGATCTCTTGCGCAAACGCAGCCACTTGGTGCGGTGCCGCACTGCGCAGATCTTGAGTATCCAGAACCTGATCAGGCGCAATAGCGGGCAAGGCATGCAAGCGGCCGGAATTCGGAATCTTGACGAGACGGGGATTGCCGAGTTGTGCGGCCACGACGAAATGCGCGCGCTGGCCGTCAAAAGCAATTTGGCGGTGTTGCAGTGCCTGGATGTTCAGATTCAAGGACTTGAGCGGGTGGTGCTGGATCAGGCTAAGCTCAAGCCAGCATTCGAGAAGCTCATCACGGTTGACGGGATCGGCCATATCCTGGCCATGACCATCATGTATGAGGCGGGAGACATGGCTCGTTTTGCGGAAGTCGGACGGTTCGCCTCATATGGACGCTGCGTGGGCAGCTCGCGCTGGAGCAATGGCAAGAAGAAAGGCGAGGGTAACCGAAAGAACGGGAACAAGTACTTGGCCTGGGCCTTCGTCGAGGCGGCGCATTTTGCCGTGCGTTATAACGAGCAAATCCGGCGGTTCTATGATCGCAAGAAGCGCAAAACCAACGGGTTCGTCGCTCTAAAGGCGGTGGCGCACAAACTGGCTCGTGCCTGCTATCACGTGCTCAAGGACCAGGAGCCCTTCGACGCAGCGCGAGCGTTTGCATAACGATTTGGGTGGTGGAGACGAGCCCGGAATGAAACTGGCAAAACCAGTATAGTGATTGGCCGTTTCCTCCACCCGCTGTTTTAGGCGAAGTCGCCTCGGCCGTGAGCCAATAAGGCACTGGCTCGACATGAGTCGAAGCCATTGAAGTGAGGGCGACGAAAGTCGCCGATGAATGGACACGGCAGGGTACCAACGGTTTTCTGGGCCCTCGGGAAGAGGGCAGGGGCACTGGCAGCGGATCGCCGGAGTCTTGATCCTGATGAGTGTTTGGTGCGGCTTCGAGCTGACACCAAATTAAGAGAGAACCTGGGTGCGCATGAGCCTTCAACAGCGACGAACGGAAGCATCGAGGCAACAGCCACTACCTGTGGGCGGTTCCTTTTTGCCTATTGACGCGGGGACCTCTAATGAGTGTTTCTATAGTCCGTACTGAGGTGTTTTTCCTGGGGAAAAGGGGGGGACGTACCCTGGGGTGTACGCCTTTTCGGGCCCCCCAGGGGGGGCCGAAAAGTGGAACTTTTCCGGGTCTGGCTCGTATATATAGTAGGGGCCCGCGCAGGGCCATAGGAGGGACGCCATGAAAGGAGCCTCATTGAAGGGATTGGGACTGGCCCTGCTGCTGGCCGGGGCCGCGGCCGCAGCGGGGGCCGGCGATCTGCCGGCGGCCGCGCCCATGCCGGGCGCGAACCAGGAATTCAAAGCCCAGCAGAAGGCGGCCCGGGTCGCCTTCTTGGAGAAGCTGGACCAGGACCGCAAGACGTTCAATGAGAGCATCAAGGGCAAGAGCCGCGAGGAGCAGAAGGCCCTGCGCGCCGAGTTCCGCGCCCAGCAGAAGGCGCAGCGCGCCGCCTTCAACAAGGAGCAGGTGGAGCAGCGGCGCGCCTTCAAGGCCGAGCAGCCGGCCCGCAAGCGCAGCCATAAGCCCGCGGCCAAGGACCAGTAGACCGGGCTTGCGGGGCTTCGGCCCACTTGTTAAACTAGGCCGATGCCGGAAGACAAGGAGCACCCCCTGCTCGGCCAGACCGCTTTGGTCACGGGCGGCGCCAAGCGCCTGGGGCGGGCCATCGCTCTGGCTCTGGGACGCGCCGGCGCGGACGTGGTCGTGCATTGCCGCGGCTCTTTGGCCGAGGCCCAGGCCCTGGCCGGCGAGCTCCGCGGCCTGGGCCGCCAAGCCTGGACCGCGCAGGCCGACCTCGACGACGCCTCCCAGGTGGAGGCCCTGTTCGCGGACGCCTGCCGCAGCGCCGGGGGCGGCCTGGACATCCTGGTCAACAGCGCCTCCATCTTCCCGACCGGACGCCTCGACGGCCTGCAGCCCGCGGAGCTGGAGCGCAACATCCGGGTCAACGCCCTGGCCCCGTTCGTCCTGGGACGCGCTTTGGCCCGCTCCGGGCGCGGCGGCTGCATCGTTAACCTGCTCGACAGCCGCATCACGGACTACGACGCGGAGCACGCGGCCTATCATCTCAGCAAGCGCCTGCTGGCCACCTTCACGCGCATGATGGCGCTGGAGTACGCGCCCAAGGTCAGGGTCAACGCGGTGGCTCCGGGCCTGATCCTGCCGCCGCCTGGCGAGGGCCAGGATTACCTGGAGCGCCTCAAGGGCACCAACCCGCTCCAGCGCCACGGAGGTCCCGAGGACGTGGCCGACGCGGTGCTGTTCCTGGCGCGCAGCGCTTTCGTGACCGGCCAGACCATCTTCGTGGACGGCGGCCGGCACATGCGGGGGGCGGTCTATGGCTGACGAGATCCGCATCAAGGACCTGCAGCTGCGCTGCATCGTGGGCGTGTACCCCGAGGAGCGGCGCGAGAAGCAGGACGTGGTCATCCAGGTGCGCCTGTCGGCGGACCTGGGCGCCGCCTCGCGCAGCGACGCTTTGGCCGACACCGTGGACTACAAGGCCATCAAGAAGCGCATCGTGGCCATGGTCGAGTCATCCTCCCACCAGCTCATCGAAAGGCTGGCCGGCCGGGTGGCGGAGCTTTGCCTCGAAGACCCGCGCGTGCAGGCCGTGGAGGTGGAGGTCGAGAAGCCCGGTTGCGCTTCGCGCGGACGGTGAGCGTGGTGGTCCGCCGCCCATGACCCAGGCCTACATCGGCCTGGGCTCCAACATGGAGCCCGAGGCCAGCATCCCCAAGGCCCTGGAGTTGCTGGCGCGCCAGGTGCGCCTGGAGGGGCTTTCCACCTTCCGCCGCACCGCGCCGGTCGGCCCCGCGGGCCAGCCGGAGTTCGTCAACGGGGTGGCCCGGGTGAGCACCGACCTGCCCCCGCGCTCCTTGAAATTCGAGGTCCTGCGCGGCATCGAAGCGGCCTTGGGCCGCCGTCGCGGCCCGGACCAGTACGCGCCCCGGACCATCGACCTGGACCTTCTGCTCTACGGGGACCTGGTCTCAGACGAGCCGGACCTGGTCCTGCCGGACCCGGACCTGCGCACGAGGCCTTTTTTGGCCGCGGCGCTGCTGGAGCTGGCGCCGGGCCTCGTCAAGGCCGTCGCCGGCTCGCCGGGAGAGCCCATGACCGATTTTTCGCAACGGCTCAAAGAGAGGTTCATCCAACATGAATCACAAACGCATTGAGAGTCTGGTCCGCCAACTGCTGAAGGAACTCGGGGAGGACCCCAGCCGAGAGGGCCTGCTGCGGACCCCGTCCCGGGTGGCCAAGAGCCTGGAGTACCTGACCGAAGGCTACCGCTTGAAGAAGACCGAGGTCATCAACCGGGCCGTGTTCAAGGCCGAGGCGAACAACATGATCATCGCCCGGGACATCGAGGTCTACAGCCTCTGCGAGCACCACATGCTGCCCTTCTTCGGCCGCTGCCACATCGGCTACATCGCCGAGCAGAAGGTCCTGGGCGTGAGCAAGCTGGCCCGCATCACGGACTTCTACGCGCGGCGGCTGCAGATCCAGGAGCGGCTCACCGGCCAGATCGCCCAGGCGGTCATGGACGCCGTGGCGCCCGAGGGAGTGGGCGTGGTGATGGAGTGCCAGCACCTGTGCATGATGATGCGCGGGGTGGGCAAGCAGAACTCGGTGATGACGACCTCCTCGGTTCTGGGCAGCTTCCACGACGACCCGACCACCCGGACCGAGTTCTTGAACCTGCTCAAGCGCTGACGAGACGCGCGGCTCAGGGCCGGCCGCGGCCGGCGCGGGCGTCGTTCATGGCGGACCTGAGGTTCTCCGCGGTCATGGCGATCGCGCGGCGCGCCGCCGCGGTGCGGGTCGCCGTGGCGGTCGGGTCGATGGCCAGAGGGGTCTGCCGGGTGAGGAATGCGGCCAGGACCTCCCCGCTGGCCGTGTCGCGCAGCTCCCCCGAGATGGTGGCCGAGCCCATGAACGAGCCTTTGAGGCCCGCCGCGGTCCGGGCCAGGTTCAGGGCGATGCCGGCCGGGACCAGGTGCAAGGGCACGGCCAGGATTGGCTGGGTCAACTCCGCGTCCGCCAAGGTGATCTTGAGGCCCAGGACCCCGGGCCCGGGACGGTCCACGAGCTCGTAGCTCTGGCGCAGGACGCGGGAGAATTCCTCCTGGGCGTACTGCGCCAACTGCTGCCTGACCTCGGCGCTGACGCCGCGCCACTGCGCGTCCTGGCCTTGGTAGATCGCGACCGGGTCGAGCTTGACCTTCGTGTAGACCGAGCGGTCCGCCATCTCCTTGATGTAGACCAGGCTGTGCGGGTAGCGCTGGTCTTGACGGAGCTGCTCCGCTTCGGGGACGCCGGTGTAGGTGCCGGGCTTGGGCCTGAAGGCGCAGCCCCCGGCCAGCAGGCCGGGACAGAGCAGGAGGAGGATGGCGGCGGGCGAGATGGGGGAGGTCATGATTCTCTTCTCCTAGCCACGATGCGGACGATCGGGCTTCTTCCTGAGGCATATTCGAATATGAAAAAAGGAAGGAACAACAAGGAGAGCATGGCCAGCAAGCACAGCCCTCCTGTTTTCGCTGCTTCACCGGTGCCGGGGAACGGATCGAGCCGCGGGAACAGGCTGCAGGGATAGGTGATGAGCGCGGCAGGCGAGGCGTCAGGCTCCATGCTGACGATCTCAAAACCGGTTTTTTCCAGCAAAGACCGCAGACACGCTTTGCCGGCCATGAATCTGTGTTCTCCAGGTCTGAGCTGGAATGAAGCCAGTCTCTTCCTTCGTTCGATATAATCGAGGTCCGGGACCCGTATGAACAGATGACCATGGTCCGCCAACAGCGCGCGCAGCTGCTCCAGGACCGCGGCGGGATCCTGCAGATGCTCAAGGGAGAAATTCAGTATGACCGCCTTCAGAGGACCGTCATGCTCCTTGATGAAATCAGCCAGCGAGGCATAGCAGCGGTCCGCGCTGGATCCCAGCAGAGGATCCACCCCGTACGCGTTGAATCCTTTCCCCCTGAGATAAGAGACCAGCTCCCCATGTCCGCAGCCAAAATCGAGCACCGTGTCCGGGGCGCTGCAGAACTTTGAGATGCTTCCATAGAAAGCGCGGTAGCGCAAGGCGTTGATCATGCCGTCCTCAAGCCATATCCATAGCACATTCGGGCCATCTTCGTTAAGTCCCTGGGAATATGCTAGCTTCTCATTGACCTGGGGATACCCCAAGTGGAGGTGGCTATGAGCACGCAGCGATTCTCCTGGTGCGCCGTCTTCCTGCCCGCGGTCCTCTGGGCCGCGCCCGCCTCGGCGGCCTACCGGCTCGACCAGAAGGAGTACAGCCTGGAGGAGCCTGTGTACCTGCTCGCCCTCGGCGGGGACTTTCGCTGCGGCCAGGAGACGGTCGCGCGCCTGCAGTGCAGCGAATGCCGGGGCGGCGCGGCCGCCTGCCCCTGCCTGGAGAAGCCCGCGAAGGTCTCCTGCCGCCTGCAGTCGAAGATGGGCGCCACCGAGGTCTGGGAGCTCGCCCAGCAGCTGAAGGCCGGCCACTACCGGCTGCGCATCCAGGACCGCCCGGAGAGCCTGGAGTTCTATGTCCGCAGCTGGCCGGGACTGCCGCCGCTGGAGCTGGAGTTGGAGACCGACGCGCAGATCTACCGGGCCGGAGAGGAGATCGTGGTCTCCCTGCGCAACGGCTCCGACCATCCGGTCATGGTCCTGGAAGGCTGCTTCAAGACGCCGATCCGCTTCTACGAGTCTCCGGTGGGCGAGTCCGGACGCCGCCCGCACGCCTGCCTCTCCGACCTGCCGCAGCCGCCGGGCGTGGCCGCGGTCGTCGACCCGCACCGGAAGCTCGCCGTCCATCTGCGCGTGCCGGACGCGGCCAACATACAGCTGACCCCCTATGTCGAGCTCCAGCGGGCGTCCACGCTGTGGGAGTACTCCGAGAAGTTCGGCACTTTGCGGGAGAAGGGCTTCCGGGACGAGGCCGAGGCCCAGCCCGTCTGCGTCCTGCCCGCGAGCTAGGCCATGGATGGCGCCAAGGCCGTCGCAGCGGATCCTGCCTTCTCGGTGCCGCGGCTGGGGGAGTGCCGGCGCCCCTCGCCGCTGTCCGGGGTCCGTTTCATCGCGGACGACGCGCACGTGCTCCTGGCCTCCCGGCTCGACGAGGTCCAGGCCTGCCTCGCCGCGGGCGAGGTCCCGCCCAGCTTCGAGAAGGCCGGGCCGAGGCGCAGGATCTTCTTCGACCCGGCGCGGGTCAAGTGCGGGATCGTGACCTGCGGCGGGATATGCCCGGGCCTCAACGACGTGATCCGGGCGACCGTGCTCAGCGCTTTTGACAATTACGGGGTGCGCAGGATATACGGCTTTCCCTACGGCTTCGAAGGGCTCAGTCCTCGCTACCGCCACGCCCCGGTGCCCTTGACCCCGGAGCTGGTGGCGAGCATCTACCAGAGGGGCGGGACGATGCTGGGCTCCTCGCGCGGGCCCCAGGACGCCTGCGAGATGGCGGACACCCTCGAACGCCTGGGCGTGGGCATCCTGTTCGTGGTCGGGGGAGACGGGAGCCTGCGCGGGGCGCAGGCCATCGCCGAGGAGATCGGGCGGCGCGGGCGGCCCATCGCGGTCATCGGCATCCCCAAGACCATAGACAACGACATCCGCTATGTTGAGGAGTCATTCGGGTTCGAGACGGCCGTGACCGAGACCCGGGCCGCCATCTCCGCGGCGCACGCCGAGGCCGCCTCCGCCAGCAACGGCGTCGGCCTGGTGAAGCTCATGGGGCGCCAATCCGGGTTCATCGCCGCTTACGCGACCCTCTCCAACAGCGTGGTCAACTTCTGCCTGGTCCCCGAGGTCCCCTTCCGGCTGGAGGCTTTCCTCAAGGCCTTGCGCCGGCGGCTGGCCCGGAGGGGCCACGCGGTCGTCGTGGCGGCCGAAGGCGCCGGGCAAGACCTGCTGGGCCGGGCGCGCGGCCGCGACGCCTCGGGCAACTCCCGCCTGGGGGATATCGGGCTCTTCCTGCGGGACGCGATCACGCGCGCCTTCGCGAAGTCGGGGCCGGCCGTGAACCTGAAGTACATCGACCCCAGCTACACCATCCGCAGCGCTCCCGCCAACGCGCGCGATTCGGCCTTCTGCCTGCTCCTGAGCCAGAACGCCGTGCACGCGGGCATGGCCGGGCGCACGAACATGGTGGTCGGCTTCTGGAACCAATTCACTCACCTGCCGATCCCGCTGGCCGTCTCCGAGCGCCAGCGGCTCGACCCCCAGGGACCGATCTGGAGCAGCGTGCTGGCGGCGACGGGCCAGCCGCGGGAGATGTCCTGAGGCGCCTTATCGGGCCGGGGCGGAGCTTCCCGCTGGGCGCCACGGTCCATCCGGACGGCGTCAACTTCTGCGTCTTCGCCAAGGACTGCGCCGCCCTCGAACTGCTGCTCTTCGAGCGCGCTGACGACGCGGCGCCGGCGCACGTCATCGCTCTCGACCCGCAGCGCAACCGCACGTTCCACTACTGGCACGCCTTCGCGCCCGGCCTCAAGGCCGGCCAGCTCTACGGCTACCGGGCGCGCGGCCAGCCGGAGCCCCGCCCAGGCCCGCGGCGCGACGCGGACAAGGTGCTCCTGGACCCCTACGGCCGGGCCGTGTCCGTGGGCGGCAACTACAGCCGCCTCGCCGCCTCCCGGCCGGGAGACAACGCGGCCTGCGCGCTCAAGAGCGTGGTGGCCGACCTGCGCCGGTACGACTGGGAGGGCGACGCCCCGCTGCGCAGGCCGTTCGCCCGGACCGTGATCTACGAGATGCACGTGGGAGGGTTCACTCGCCACCCTAACTCGGGGGTCGCCCCGGAGAAGCGGGGCACCTACGCCGGCCTCATCGAGAAGATCCCGTACCTGCAGGACCTCGGCGTCACCGCCGTCGAGCTCCTGCCCGTCTTCCAGTTCGACGCGCAGGACGCCCCGGCCGGGCTCGCCAACTACTGGGGCTACAGCCCGGTCTCCTTCTTCGCGCCGCACAGCGGCTACAGCTCGGCCCCCGGCCCGCTGGGCGTGCTCGACGAGTTCCGGGACATGGTCAAGGCCCTGCACCGGGCCGGCATCGAGGTCCTGCTCGACGTGGTCTACAACCACACCGCCGAAGGCGGGGCCGCCGGCCCCACTCTGTGCTTCAAGGGCCTGGGCCCCTCGGTCTACTACATCCTGGAAGAGGACCAGGCCGGCTACGCCGACTACTCCGGCACCGGCAACACCTTGAACGCCAACCAGGCCGTGGTCCGCCGGCTCATCCTCGACAGCCTGCGCGCCTGGGTCTCCGAGATGCACGTGGACGGCTTCCGCTTCGACCTGGCCTCCATCCTATCCCGCGACGAGACCGGCCGCCCGCTGCCCACCCCGCCCGTGCTCTGGGACATCGAGTCGGATCCCGTGCTGGCGGGCACCAAGCTGATCGCCGAGGCCTGGGACGCCGCCGGGCTCTACCAGGTCGGCAGCTTCGGCGGAGAGCGCTGGAAGGAATGGAACGGCCAGTTCCGGGACGACGTGCGCAGCCTGCTCAGGGGAGACCCGGGCCAGGTGCCCAAGCTCGCCGAGCGGCTGCTGGCCAGCCCCGACCTCTACGCCCGCCACGGGCAGGACCCGGAGCGGAGCGTCAATTTCGTGACCTGCCACGACGGCTTCACCCTCAACGACCTGGTCAGCTACGACCGCAAGCACAATGAGGCCAATCGCGAGGGGAACCGCGACGGGACGGACGGCGACCTGAGCTGGAATTGCGGCATGGAGGGCCCCAGTTCGGAGCCGGCCATCGAGCGGCTGCGCGAGCGCCAGGTGAAGAACTTCCTGACCCTGACCTTGTCCGCGCTGGGCACGCCCATGCTGTCCATGGGCGATGAGGTCCGGCGCACCCAGTTCGGCAACAACAACGCCTACTGCCAGGACAACGAGCTCGGCTGGTTCGATTGGTCTCTGGTGGAGAAGCACGAGGGCCTGCGCCGCTTCGTCAAAGGGCTCATCCGCTTCCGCCTGGGATTCTACTCGCCCCGGTCGGACCGGGAGCTGAGCCTGACCCAGTTCCTGGCCAAGGCCCGGATCCAGTGGCATGGCGTGGAGCCGGGGAGCCCCGACTGGGGCAACGACTCCCACAGCCTGGCCGCCTCCGCTCTGAACCGGGAGGGGACGCAGGTCACCTACCTGATCATCAACGCCTATTGGGAGCCCTTGGGATTCAATCTGCCGCCCGCGCCGGACGGCTCGACGGTCGCCTGGAAGCGGCTCATCGACACATCCTTGCCCTCGCCGGACGACATCCAGGCCGGGGCCGAGGCCCCGCGGATCGCGGGCGCCGAGTACCTCGCCCAGCCGCGCTCGGTGGTCTTGCTGGGGGGCGAGGTCCGCCCCGTCTCTGGGCCGAAGGGCCCAGGTTGAGCTGGGCCCCACGGCCCTCACCCCGACGGAGAACGAGGACTATAAGCAAGGCATGCGGGCTTCGCTAGGCAAGGTCTTCGCGGCTGCCGCGGCTGTGGGCGCGGCCTTCGTCCTCTGCTCCTGCGACCCCCAGGACGGGGGGGGCCAAAGCGGCGGCGCAAGCGGCTCAGCCCCGGCCGCAGCCGTCAGCCCGCCGACGGCGGATGCGGCTTCCCGCACCGCGGCCGCTGCGACCCAGGCCGTGGGCGCGGCCTACCGCGACCCGGCCAGCGACCCGCTGCGCCCGCTCTTCGACGGCTCCCAGCCCCCGGCCGGCGGCCTGGGCCCGGATGCCGCGCCGGTCGCGGCCCAGTCCGACCCCCAGCGCCGGGCCCAGGCTTTGGCCCTGATCAACGCCAAGTCGCGCTACGCCGGCCTGCAGAGCGGCGGCGTGCCGGCCCCGGGCACCTTGCCCCAGGTCGCCTTGCCCAAGGCCGACCCCTCCGCGGGCACCCAAGGCGGCGGCCCCGTGCTCTCGGCTTTCGATTCGTTCACGCGCAAGACCTTCGGCCTGGTCGACCGGGTCTTCAGCCGCCGGGCTTGGGGCGCGGCCGCCCCGCGGGGAGCCCAGACCGCCATGCATCCCCGCCGGGTGACGGTCCACCATACGGACGGTCACCCGCGCACCGAGCTGGCCGCCTCCATCGAGGAGATGCGCGGCTACCAGTCGTTCCACATGAACGGGCACGGCTGGAACGACATCGGCTACCATTTCGTCATCGACGGCGCCGGGCGGGTCTTCGAGGGCCGGCACACCGACGTGCTGGGAGCCCATGCCGAGGGGGCCAATCAGGACAACATCGGCATCGCCCTGATGGGCGACTACAACCGCGACCAGCTCAGCGTCGCGCAGAAGGACATCCTGCGGCACCTCATCACCTTCCTGGCCCTCAAGTACCAGACCGATCCCCGCCAGAGCGGCTTCATCCAGCCGCACAAGCATTTCAACCAGACGGATTGCCCGGGCCGCAACGTCGTGGCCTTCCTCGATGAGCTGCGCGGGGGAGTCGCCACGGACACGCTGGCCATGGTCCAGGGCGACCGGCCCAGCGGGGCCTCCGGGTCGTTCGTGCCTTTGGCCCTGGTCAACTGATGGGCCGCCGCCTCTGCGTCCCGCTCCTGGCCCTCTGCGCTTGGCTTCCGGCCTGCTCCCGCTCGTCCAAAGTCGCCCGGGGCAGCGTGGTGCGCCTGGAGTACGTTTTGATCGTGGATGGGAGCGTCGACGACAGCAACGAGGGGGCGGAGCCTTTGACTTTGACCGTGGGCTCGGGCGTGCTGCCCCGCGCGGCCGAGGAGGCCCTGATCGGCATGCGGTCGGGGGAAGAGAAATCGCTGACCTTGTCCGCGGCCCAGGCCTACGGCGAGCGTGACCCGCGGGCCGTGTCGGCCGTGCCGCGGGCTTCCTTCGGGCCCATGGCCAAGGACCTGGTCAAGGGGAAGGCGGTCTTGGGCCTCAAGGACGGCAAGGCGGCCCGGGCGCGCGTGGAGCGCATCGCCGGCCCGACCGTGTGGCTGGATTTCAACCACCGCCTGGCCGGCCAGCCAGTCTATTTCCGGCTCAAGGTCCTGTCCTTGGCGCGGCGCTAGGCGGGCCCTGCAGCCGCTCTAGGCGCTCAAGCGCGCGGCGTGCGCTGTAGCGGACGTCTTCGTCCTTGTCGCGCAGGGCTCGTCTGATGGCGGCGACGGTGTCCGGCCTCGCGCCCGGGACCCCGCCCAGGGCGAGCACGGCGCTGGCGCGCACGCGCGGGTCGAAGTCGAGGAGCGCGGCTTTGAGCGCGTAGACGGCCGGGGCCGCGGCCGCGCCGAGCGTCCCCAGCTCGTCGGCCGCGAGCGCGCGCTGGCGCGGCTGCGGCGAGAAGAGCTGCTCGATGAGCGCCGGGACCGGGTCGGTCTCGGGCCTGGCCTTCCCGGCGTCGGGCGCGATCCGGGGGCGCGGCGGAGCGGTGGCTGGTCGGCGGGCAGCTGAGGCAGGGGCAGGAAGGATGCCGCGCGGCGGCCGCTCCAGCGACCATCGATCCAGGTACTTGGCCAGGGCCGCGAGTTCCAGCGGCAGCGGCGCGGAGGGAGGCGGCGAGGTCCAGGGGCCGAAGAGGGCCTTCTGGACCTCCGCGACGTCCGCTGCCTCGAACGACAAGACGCCGGTTTCCTTGTAGCGCTGCAGCCGACGCGAGATGAGCGCCATGTCGAGGACGAGGGGGTCCTCGACTTTGTGATAATCCTCGGAGACGCGCCTGACCTCGGCCAGCGCCTTGGCTTGCGCCGCCCTCTTCTTCGGGCTGTCCCAGGCCCAGTGGTCGAGCGCGGCGGCGACGCTGGCCATCGGGAGGCAGGCCCACACGAACCTCTCCCGGGCCGCTTCCTCCCGCCGGCCGAGCTCAGCGAGCTGCCGCGTCATCCCCTGGGCCAGCTGCTGGGCCTGGGCCGCGGACAGGCGCCGGTCCTGCCGGCCGGCGGCCGGCGCGGCGCTGGCCGCCGCGCCGACGTATAGGACCGCCAGAAGAACGGGGAGGGAGGGACGGGGCCGATGAGGAGTCAACCGCGGAACTTCGCAGAGCTCTGCTTGCGAGGCATGACGATGCCGATCGTCAATCCGACTAGGAATCCGACGGCGCCGCCGGCGATGGTCCCGACGGGCCCCGCGAGGCTCCCGATGATGGCGCCTCCGCCGCCCCATAGCAGCGTCTCGAGCTTCACGCCCTCTCCCAGCCCGCCGCCCTTGACGGCGCGCCGCTCATGGTCGAGGAGCGGCGCGCTCTTGGGCCGGGGTCCGTCCTTCCGGAGGATGATGTGGTCGTCGTCGGAAATCAGGCTGGGAGCCGGGTCGGCCGAGGGGGCGGCCAGGGCGGAGGCGGCGTCTCTAGAAGCCTGCCGGTCATCGCCTTGCGGCGGCATCGGGCTACCGGCCGCCGATGCGCCGAAGACCAAGGACAGACAAAGGGTCCCGGCGAACAGTCTGGTCGCGGTCACGGCGCGCAAGCCCACGATGAGTGATTATACCAGTATTCTCCGCAGGCGCGGCTTAGCATATCTTTCGACTCCTTCATTTCCGCGGATCGCTGGGTGCGGCCTGAGCAGTCGTGGACATCAACGTCAGATCACGGCAAAAGGCGTCATTGAGCTCCATGTGATGACGGATAGCCCTACGTTTTTCAAAAAATAACCCTGAAAATATAGATGCTATTCACATCGCGCGCGCGATGTGAATAGCGCTGCAAAACAAAGGGCAATTTTTTTAAAAACGGAGGGAAACGGGATGCCCCGAAGAAGATGGACAGCCGCCGAAGAAGACGGACGGTAGCCTGGGGCTCATTCGCGTTGGAATCAGCCGAAATTCGGGGTCCACCCTGCACCGGAAGCGGCTGCGCTGTCTTTGGGCCGCAATCGGGAGTATAATGACCTGGCGGCGCCAATGGACACGTTCAAGAAGCTGTTCGGGATCGAGAAATCCCTCATCAAGCCGGACTGCATCCTCTCTCCCCTCAACGAAGTCGACCTCTTCTCCGGGTCGGGGATGGGGGCGCGGGCCCGCGGCGACTATTTCCGGGCCGCGGACTGCCCGCAGGCCACGGTCATCGGCACGCGCTACAGCCTGCTGGCCGGCGACTGCGTCCTGCATCTCGCCGATTCCCCCTGCCGGAACATCTACCTGTTCAACTGCTGCGGGGGCCTCGGCGCCGGCATCGGCGCGGCGTATTCGGTGCGCAAGGCCTTCGACTTCGAGAGCTTCAGCGGCATGCTCGCGGGCAAGGCCGGGTCCGCCTGCTATCTTCCGGACGCGGAGCTGGCCAGGGAGTTCTCCTCTTACTCCGGCCTGCCCGAGGGCAACTGCGCCACGGTGGGCTCGTTGGCGCTCGAAGAGACGCATCTCCCCCGCTTCCGGGCCCTGGGCGTGGACTGCCTGGACATGGAATGCTCCGCGGTGTTCTCAGCGGCGAAGAAGGCCGGCAAGAGAGCGCTCGCCCTCCTCTATGTCTCGAACAGCGTCCCGGACAAGCCTTGGCACGAGCACTTGGACCGGCGCGACATCGAGAGGCTTGGCCGTTCGCGCAAGGACCTGGCCGCGTTGCTGAGGGGATTCCTTGGAAGCATCCGAAAGGAGAGAATCATGATGATCGCTGCCTTCTTGTTCCTCATGGCTTCCTGCGGCCTCGCCGCGGAGGGGGGGAAGCCCGATTCTCATCCGGCGGCTGAATCTGCTCATGAGACCCTGTTCAGCGGCGACTTTGGGAAGGAGGTGTCTCATCTCACGCCGGCCCAACGCGATATGGCTTTGCTGATCCAGAGGAGCCACTACCAGAACCTCGTCGAGATGCTGCGCACCCTGAAGATCTCCGCCAGGGACAAGGAGCATCCCGAACAAACGGTCTCCTGCAGCCTCGCCAGCGAGGTGAAACCGCAGGATGTCCCGGTCGTCAGAGCTCAGCCAGGGGTCTGGGCTGAGAGCCAGCAGGCGATCAGCGCCGGGGTGATCAAATGCGGAGAGCATGCGTTCTTCACCCGGCAGTCCATCCGGGACGTCGAAGAGGGATTCTCAGCGCTGTTTTTTAAGAATTCCGGAACGGCCTTCTGCGTCATTGACGAGAACTGCGAGGCTTTCTGGAACCCATCCGGCTCCGAGGAGCCGACGCCCGTCGTCTCATCGGTCCTGA
Organism: Elusimicrobiota bacterium; assembly: GCA_026388095.1. Classification (NCBI taxonomy): domain Bacteria; kingdom Pseudomonadati; phylum Elusimicrobiota; species Elusimicrobiota bacterium. The sequence goes on from JAPLKL010000030.1 coordinate 51,538, forward strand.
CGGACGGGATCTTCACGACGGGAGTGCGGCGGTTCTTCCCCGGCCTGCGCGCCCAGCTCGATGGCGCCGCGTCGCAAGCGCTGAGCGCCTACGGAGAGAAGCATCCGGACTTCGGCAAGCCCTGGCCGCGCTACCCGCAGGCCCCTCCCGGGCCGGAGCCCAAAGCCGTATGCCGCCGGAACCTCTGCCGGCTAGCGGGCCGCTGATAAACCCTCCAGCGGGAAGCACTGTGTCCGGACACAGTGCTTTCGGTAGCGGGCAACAATCCGTCCCCAAACTGGCGAGCCGAAGGCTCGCCAGTCGCGCCGAAGGCGCTATCCTTCGTGCAACCTATCGGAGGGGTTCTGCCGCCCCGCTTCGCGGGTCGGTTGCGCCCGGCAGACGGCCGCCGGGCGCTCGCAGAACGGACTTTATCAGCAGCCGGCTAGCGGGCTTTTAGGACATCCAGGATCTGGACCGCGCAAAGGATGAGGTCCGAGAGGCTGTCATCGAGGTTCGCGGTCAGGGCCACCAAGGTGTCGTCCTCCTTCTTGTAGATGAAGAAGGAATTGAAGCCTGAGATGGCTCCGGTCTTGGCCGGATAGAATTTGTCTTCGTCCTTGATCAGCTCGAGCCCGTAGCCGTAGGAGAAGCGCAGCCCCGGTCCGTCAGAGACGTAGACGCTCCCGTCCTTGAGGCGCGTCGGCGCGGTCATCTCGGCGACGGACTTGCGGCTCAGGAGCGCCTCGCCTCGGAAGACTTTGACGAGCCTGGCGAGGTCCGCCGTGGTGGAGAAGATGCCGCCGCTCGCGTAAGGCGCCGAGAAGCTCGCGACCTCGGCGTTGCGCACGGTGCCGCTGGACGCGGCATAGCCGAGGACCCGGTCCAAGACGATGCGGGAGTTGCTCCCCATGGTCGTATGCGTCATGCCCAGCGGACCGGTGATCCTTTGGGCCAGGAAATCCGCGAACGGCATGCCGGCCGCCTTCTCCACGATCAGGCCCAGGAAGATGCAGCCGGAGTTGCTGTATTGGGCTTTCGTCCCCGGCTCGAAGTCCAAAGGCTGAGGCGCCAGGAGCGCCACGATCTCCGCGGGAGTCCAATCCTTCGCCTGGTCGCTCTTGAAGGGCTCCACCGAGGTGATGGACTTGATGCCCGAGGTGTGCTGGAGCAGGTTCTTCAGCGTGATCTCGCCGGCGCGCGGGTAGTCGGGGAAATACTTCGCGAGCTTGTCGTCGACGGAGAGCTTGCCTTCCTCCTGCAGGATCAGGACCGCTATGGCCGTGAAGGACTTGGAGAGCGAGCCGATCGCGAAGATGGAATCAGCCTTGACCGGGACCTGGCGCTCCAGGTCCGCGGACCCGTAGCTCCTGGTGGAGACCTTCCCGCCGGGCAAGGCGCTGGACAGCGACAGGCCGGGGATGCCTTTCTTCTTCAGCGCCTGCTCTATGATGGCATCCACTTTGCTCAGGGCCAGGGCTGGGGTCGCGGCGGCAAAGGACAAAAACAGGGGCGCGGCTATGAGCAGTCTTTTCACGGTCAAGAACCTCGCGCCAGCCCTTCCAGCTCGGCGACCGTCCGGCCGAGTTCCTCGACCAGCGCGCTCGCCCCGGCCTCGCGGAAAGCGCTGACCAGCGCCCGGTAATACCAGAGGGTTCCCTCCTTGCCCCCATTGAGGCGCGGCCAGAGGGCGTCACCGAGTTGTTGGTAGTCGCCGAGGAGCCCGCGCAGGTATTGGAGTTTGTCGGAAGCCGAGACCAGGCGCACGGACGGCGAGGCGGTCCGAACGTGCGCGACGTAGGCCTCCTTGCGCACCCGCCACTCCGGGTCCGGCACCCCATCCGCATCGGGGCAGCCGCGGCAGCCGCGCACGATCTCAGCGACGCCTCCGCCGAACTGCTCGCGGATCTCCTGCTCGGTCGGCACGCCGCCCCGGTCCTCGATCGCGTCGTGCAGGAGCGCCGCGATCGCCTCATCCTCCGTCGCTCCATATTTCAGCGCGATGACGACCACGCCCAGGATGTGCAAGAGGTGCGGGATGTCGGTCCCCTTCCGTGCCTGCCGGTGATGGAGCCTGCTCGCCAGCATGATCGCGGCGTCGAAGCGCTCGGAGAGGGGCTGCTTCAGGGATTGCGAGTTCTCGGCGATTGCCATGTCGTCACATCATACCAAAACACCTTCGGCGAGGTCATTGGCGAGCTGAGCGGCCTGATGGCGCTGGAGAAGGCAGCCCGGAGGTCCCCCCGGGCCGGCCTATCCCGAGCAGAGGGGCGAGCACTCGGTGGACGTTGCCGGCCATGAGGGCGTAGCCGTCGGCGTTGAGATGCCCGTCGGGGGCGTAGTAGCGCTGCAGCGGCTCCGGGGAGCCGTTGAAGAGCCCGCGGTTGTCGGCCAGGGGCGTCTGGAGCTCGCCCGCCACGCGGGCGATCGTCTCGTCGGGCCAGTCCTGGTTGTAGGTCAGCAGGACGACACGGACGCCCGCGCGCCGGCAGGCCCGGACGATCCGCTCCAGATCGTAGGCGACCAGCCGCCGGAACAGGGCGACATCTCCATAGGCCGGGACTCCATAGCGTCCGAGGCGGGCCGCCTCCGCGTCGCCGGGAGCGAGGCGCGCCAGGGCGGAGACGGCCTCGCGCGTCCTGTCGGCATCGCCCAGACGGTGATAGGCGACGAACAGGGACCGCAAAACGCCTTGGTCCCGGGGAGCGAGGGCCCGGGCCCGTTCCAGCTCGGCCGCGGCCCCCGCCGGGTCGGCGAGGCGGTGCAGGAGGATGTGTCCGGCCAGGGCATGCAGCCCGGCGTCCGCCGGGAAAGCGGTCAAGGCCCGGCGGACCGCAGCGAGGGCCTCGCGCCCCCGGCCTTGCTGGTCGAGCTCCCGCGCGGCGCGCAGATGCCAGGCGGCCGAGCCGATCGCCGGCGGGACTTCGGGGCTCGGCCGCGGGCCGGCGGGGGCGGCGCCGGAGCGCCATCGCCTCCAGGCGCGGATGGCCAGGCGGCAGACGCGGCAGCGCGAGACGGCGGCCTCCAGGCGGGCCCTCCGCGCGGCCCAGCCGCCCAGCAGGAGATGGTAGTTGCTGGCCTTGAAGTTGGAGTTGTCGTTGCAGCCGGCCAGAAGCAGCACCGCGGCGGGACGGATCCGGGACAGGTTCTCCTCGACGGACTCGAGCACCATCGAGGTGTTGGCGCCGGGGATGCCGGCGTTGATCACGCGCACGCGCCCGGGCGCCTCCGCGTCGAAGAGTCGCTGCAGGGCGTCGGGATAGGACCGCCCGGGCGGGGCTCCCAGACCGAAGGTGAAGGAATCCCCCAGGCACAGGACGCGGACGCCCGAGTCGCGGGCTCCCGCAGCCCCCCGGCTCACGACGAACCGGCCCCCGATCCAGAGGGCGCCCTCCGCCGCCAATAAAGCGGCGGCGCAGCCCGCCAGGACCAGCCCCCACCGGCCGCTCATAGTGTCGCCGGGTATTGTCGCAAAAGCGCGGCCGGACCGGCAACGCGGCGTAGGGCACCGCTTCGGTCGTGTTTTGGTATGATAACTTCGGGCAGGCTCCTGGGGGCCTGGGTGGAAAGGAGGGAGATCACGTGAATAATCTGAGAGTCATGCGGAACATCGCGGTCTTGGCCTTGGCCGCAAGCCTGTTGGGGGGCTGCGTCAGCGCCAGCAAATATAAGGCTCTGGAGTCCGATAACTCCGCGAAGGGGCAAGATCTGGCTCAGGCCCGGGCCAAGATAGAAGACTTGGGCAAGCAGCTCGAGGCGAAGAACCAAGAGCTCAAGACCGCCGGCGGCAAATTGGAAGACCTGAGCAAGCAGCTGGGCGCCAAGGATCAGGAGTTGACGAAGACCCAAGGCAAGGTGGATGAACTCGCCAAACGCATCGAGGAGGGGGACAAGAAGCTCAAGCAAGCGCAGCAAGATGGCGACGAACTCAAGAGAGCGAAGGACTCGATCTCGTCCCAATATCAAGACCACCTCGCCCAGTCGCTCGACTTCTTGACGCTGACCAAGGCGTCTATCGATAAGAAGATCCAGGAGCTGGCGCTGCTGCGCAAAAATGGCGCGGCCGGCGCCGGGGTCAAAGAAAGAACGGGAGACTCGGTCCCCGCGCCCCGGGAGGCCAAGAGCGGCGAGCCCGCTCCGGAAGTGAAGGCCAAGGACGCAGGCGCCAAGGTCGAGACGCCCCTCGCGCCCAAGAAACCGCCCGTAGACGACGGCCAGTTCTAGCCGGGACGGAGCCTTCCGCGCAGCCCCATTTTGTATAATCCCCGTCGTAGCCTATCGCGGGGCATAGCTCAATTGGCAGAGCGCATGGTTTGGGACCATGAGGTTCTCGGTTCAACCCCGTCCGTCGAGGACTGACTCCAAAAACCTACCAATTCGGGACTTGGAAAGCGCACTTGTGCGAGTGCTGCTTATCGGCAGGCAAAGAACAAGGGGCCTTGCTGGCTCTCGGACAACCCAAAGGCATCCGCAGCAAGACCCCAAAACAAAAACCTCCGGGGCAGCGTCCGAGAGCATCCCCTTTTTAGCAGGTCAGCGGCAGGTGTCAAGCCCAGTGATACTCTCGGGCGCGTAGCGAGGGGATGAAATAGAGATGAGGCATTAGGCCGGAGCAAATATCTATAATCTGTTTACTAGCATTATGGGGAATCAATGAGAAGAAAGCATTTCATGTGGGCAGGCATGCTTATGCCAATTCTCATGATGCCTCAGAGTTCTTTGGCAGGGGCTGGATTTGAAGAAGGGAAATACCACGTTTACGGAACATTCGACGCTTTCCTTCCTGCGAATGCAGGAAATGGACTCAGGGATGACATGCAGGCTGGCATGAACCAATGGGGTGGAATGGGATATGCGTCGGTAGGGAGCATCGAGACCACAGCCGCTGTCGGAGGGCGGCTTGGCGTCATGGTTAACCTCGCCGAAGAATTTGATCTTGGCATTAGTGGCGGATACATCGTTGGTCCCAATTCAAATTGTTTCATCAGCCTGGCTGGCGGAGGGAAATCTGCGGTGGTGTCAGACAAACGTGAAGTCTCTTTCATACGATTCCTTGTTGAGCCAACCGTGAACGCCAAAATGAGTGAGTATGCTGCTTTCCATTTAGCGGCAGGTCTTGGAATTGCTGAAGGGCAAACCGAAGAAACATTTACTTGCATGGGCACCGCTTGCCTGACAAATACTGGGCACGACATTTCAACATGGTGCGGTTTCACTTGGGAAGTCTCTCCCTATTTCACCATCAAGGACTTCATCTTGGGGGCTCGTTATGCTGGATTCCCCGAGTTTAAGGGCAATTCCAGCAACGCGAAGATTGAGTGGACATCCGCGGGCCTCTTTACTGGTTTCAAATTCTAGAATTGTTGAGTCTCGTATGAGAAAGCGTTTCTGCCGACAATCCCACTCGCTATGCCCATGATCGACTCGGGGTGGCCCGTTTCTTTCGCCCCTTATGTTCTGGCAAGGGCAGGGAGCAGGAATACCAACTTTGTCGAGGGGTGCGGGCGGCGAAATGGCGGGGTGTGCTCGCGGACGGTGGAGGGTGCGCGGCCTCTGCCGCAACCCTGAACCTGCTTCCTTATGGCCTCACTGTGTCGGGCAGGCAGGCGCGCGAGAAGAAGTGTATATGCGGCATTCCGTCTGTGCTAATGTTTGCGGATGCGCACAGCGTCTTTGCATTGTTTAACGAAATACTTATCACTCACCAACCCGGCATTCGCAAGGACCGATGCAACAAACCTCTGTAGCGTGTCATATCTGGCGCTGACAACTCCCGAGCCCACAAGAGAAAGGTCCTTCTTCCGGATGATGCGCAACTCCCTGCTGTCCGAGTAGGTTACGACAATGTAGTCGGCACTGGCGTCCGGATACATGGCCACGAAGTCAATCAGTCCGGATGGGCGGGTAATGCTTAAGGCATGTCCCCCAGAAACCCCTACTCCTGACTCGGAAAGGCCTACAACTCCTGCGCTACGCGTTTCGGTGCGATTCGTCCCCGAATCTAAAAATCTAAGCGGGGGCCGTTCCACCACTCTTAACCCCAGGTGCAATATCTCTCGCTCAATACCTCGGGAAAAATCGGTATCTTCGTCGGCCGGAATTACAGTAAAACTCGCCGTGGAGGCCGATTGGTCAACAACGATAAACGGCGCAGGCGCACATCCCGCCATGATCAGGACCGCCACCGTAGCCGTCAATGGTTTCTGCATCTGGCCTCCTAAACACCAAACCCGATTCTTGCGACCCCCAACCTTGGGGCCGGATTCATCACTGGCTGACGGGCTGATAATTCGTGTATTCCTTGAGGAACCACTTCAAAAAATCGGCCTCATCTTGCCGTAGGGATGGGTCCAGGTTAAACTTCCAACTGGGCAGGATGCGCTTTCCCTTTTCTCTAGTGATGTAATCTTCTATGTCTCCCCTCGTCGCCATGCCTGCCTTCTCAAAAAACTTGGCCGCCTTCTTCTTGTCCTGCCTATATTCTGCCAACATCGCTTGGTATGGTTCTGGATTCACCACAGGGGCGGCCGTCGTTTGCTGGGTCAACGTGCCCGTGATGGCTGGGGAGGCAGGCACGGTGGCAGGAATCGCTTCACCAGCTTGGGGAGGCGGCAAGAATGCGCGTGAGGGTTGAGGGGGCACATTCTTATAGCGAATAGCTGTGCCAGTGAGTTGGAGTCCGCAATCAGTATAGATTGAGAAGAAATAGAAGGGGAAATAGAAGCAGGACTCATCGGCAAAGACATTTATTAGGGTATCCGCCTTTCCTTTCAACGCATCCTTGAGGGCTGTCTGTAATGAATAGTCAGCCGTGCCGCCAACAGGAATGCCCAAGAACCAAGCTTGGTTTGCCTTTCCTACGGACATCCCCACAACCTCTTCTTGTCCTGGCCCCATAGATGCTGATGAGGCAAGCAGGGGTCTCTTGATCGTGCAACCAGCAGCGCCAAGCACCAAGACCACGACCATGGCCGTCAATAATTTCTGCATCTTGCCTCCTGCACGACTGCCCAAGTCTAGCAAACTCCGAACCCGTCGGAGAGACGGGAAATCAATGAAAAAGTTAGCGCGTGCATATATGCGCAGGGCCGCATGGGTCCTCTCGCCGCTCCTAGGGTGCCTCTCGCTCCAACGGGGGCACGAGTTCGGGCTACCCCATCCACGCCCGGGTGCAGGCCCGGCAAGTCTGCGCTGGCCTCGGATGCTTGGCGACAACGGAACTTACTTGAGCCGGACCTGCCGCCTCTCTCCCGGAACCATGCCCAAGCGGTCCATGGGCGAAAACTTTCGATGCTGTAGCGCCACATCCCGGTTCGCCAAACCCACACAGAGCTTGACCGTCTCCATTGTCGAATGGCCGAGAAGCCGCTGGAGTGAGAAAGCATCCCCACCGTTGAGTATGTAGGACACCGCGAAGGTGTGCCGCATTGTGTGGGGGGAAACCCTCACGCCCTCCACCCCCGCGCTCCTGCCGTAGCGGGCCAGCACTTGCTGGAACCACCTCGGCTTTACCGGCCTCCCGAATTGGTCCGTAAAGAAAGCATCCACCCCCGGAATGTCCCCGCGCCGCTGGCGATAGTCCCATAGCGCCTTCTTCGCCATCGCGCCGAAATAGACCGTTCGCTCCTTGGCTCCCTTGCCCAAGACCGTGATACCGCTCCCGGCCCAGTCAATGTCTCCGGTCCTGATAGACAGCAGTTCCGACAGCCGCAGGCCTGTATCAAGCGCCAGCAGGATCATGGTCCAGTTCCGCAGCCCCGTAAAGGTCCGCGTCTTGGGCTGCGCCAGCAAAGCCTGGACTTGCTCGGGCGACAAGGGCCGTATCACCACCTTGGGGGCCTTGGGCTTCTCCAAGGTCAGCATGGGATTGTTTAGGACCACCCGCTCACGCTCCAGGAATGCAAAGAAGGTCTTGAGCGTGACGAAGAAACGCCGCACCGAACCCGGGGCCACCCTGCGGCCCGTCTTCGTGGCCGTGCAGTTCAGATGCTCCAGGTAGGCCCGGACTTGCGGCGCTGTCGTGTGTCGCGGCAGGGGCCGCTCAGGCAGACCGTCCAGGAAGGCCGCAAAGCCCCCCAGGACCGCGCCATACCATGTGATGGTGTGCGGGGACAGGTTCATGCTGCGGCAGCGCAGCAGGAAAAGCTCGATGGCGGCCTGATACGATTGCTCGGATACGGCAAGCTCCGACCGGACGGCGGGCAGGCGTTCCATGATGCCTCCTGCCTGCCAAGGAAAGCGCACTCACGGCCTGTTTTGAGGCCCTTTTCGGTGTCTTCCCAGTGGCCTCAACAGAGCCAATCTCCCCGATTTCTCGACGGCGATTTAGTATAATCGCCGCTGCGGGGCATAGCTCAATTGGCAGAGCGCATGGTTTGGGACCATGAGGTTCTCGGTTCAACCCCGAGTGCCCCGACATCTTTCGTCCGGTCAGGAGCCGGCGGCCCGCAGCGGGGCTAGAGCGCGTTCAGCAGGCGGCTGAACTCGGAGGCGTCGCGGACCCTCTTGCTGGGATCCGGCGCCAGCACAGAGGCCATGAAGGGCTCGACCTCCTGGGGGAGATACGCCGCGATGAAGTTGGGCGGCACGTACGCCAGGCGCTCCTTCTGGGCGAGGTAATCCGGCCCCTTGAACGGGAGCTCGCCGGTCAGCAGCTCGTAGAGGCACACGCCCAAGGCATAGATGTCCGAAGCGCGCCTGGTGTGGCCCAGGTGCTGCTCGGGCGCCATGTAGGCGAGCGTGCCCGACGTTTCGCCCACGGTCAATTGCTGCGAGGTTTCCTGCGCCACCCGGGCCAGGCCGAAATCAAGAATCTTGATATAGCCTTTGGTGTCGAACATGATGTTGGAGGGTTTGAGGTCTCGGTGCAGGATCTTGGCCTGGTGGGCGCTGGAGAGCGCGAAGCAGATATGGCCGAAGATCTCTTGGCACTCCTTCAAGGTGAAGCGCTGCCTCTCCTTCAGGATTGCGGACAGGGTCCTGCCTTCGACGTAATCCAAGACGAGGAAGAGCTCGTCTTTATCCTCGATGATCTCATGGATGCCCACGA
>JAPLKL010000031.1 GCA_026388095.1 Elusimicrobiota bacterium
AGCGCCAGGCAGGCGGCCCAGGCCGGGGGGCCGGGCAGGTCGAGGCGCGCGCGCAGATCTTCCAGCGAGGCTTTGTAGGGCACGGGGACGCCGAAGGCCTGGGCCGGCCTGGGCGTGTCGTAGGGCATGCTCTAGTCTAACATTAAGACCAAGCCTCTATGCGGCTACGAGCCTGGTTATGACTGGAAGGACTTGCTCGGCTTTCTCTTCGGCAACGCAGAACGAGAAGAATCTCAATCCCAGGGCTTCGGCCATCTTGGCCACGCGGGCGATTGATGCGGACTGGAGGCCGCCGCCCCTCAGGTCGCGGGAGATCCCGCTTTTTTGAGTGTGCATGACCTTGGCGAGGTCGGCATAGGTCCAATGCTTCCTTTCGAGGGCGTTGAGGAACTGGACCTCCAGCCGGAACAGCTCGTAGCTTTCCTCATGGCGTTTGCGATAGGCGGGGTCCTCCATCTTCCTGTCCAAGAGGCCTTTGGCCTTTCTGTTAGTCTTCATAATATGTCCCCTCCTTCACACGCCGCAAATAGTCCTGCTGGTAATGGACGGCGGTTCTCAGGAATCCCATATCCGCCTTGGTCATCTGCTGCGAGTGTTTGTGATAGGCATTGGTGATGATGATCTTGGCGTTCACCGTCATGAAATTGAAGAATCTCTCGTCCCGCGGCTTCAACGCGTAGATCTTGTGGGCGTGGTCTTCGATCCGGTAGAAGGTCCTCGGCAGCAAGGTCCCTGGTCTCGTCTCGCATAGGTACCGGATCATGTCGTCGAATCGGTCCTGGTCCAACTCTGGCAAGGCGTTGTAATAGTCGAGCGCTGGCGAACTGCCATCTGCCTCGTAATACCACTCGGCCGTGAAATATCGGCCAGGGTGGATCAGGACATGATCGTATTCCGGGCCGGAAGGCATCCTGCCGTCCTCCTAAGGTTAACAGATATGTGAACAGCCGTCAAGGGGCGCGCAACCGGCAGACGGCTCCTGGGCGGCTTGGTCCGCGGGAAGGCCTCCTGGCCCCATGATATCTATACGATTCAGCCCCCGCTTTTGTTCCCTCAGTCGTCGGGAGGCGACTGCGGCTTGCACCTGGAACAGGGCTTCTAAGGCTCCTTCCGCGGAGGAGCGCTTCTTAGGCGTTCAGTTTTCCGGCTCGAGCGAATGCCAGCACATGGCCGTCCGGATCCAGGCTGTATGCCGCTTCGTGTCCCCAATCCCGCAAGGAGAGCGCGCTGAGTTCTTTGGCGCCGTGGTCCAGCGCCCTGCGATGATAAGTGCCGGGATGCTCGACGACCAGATACAGCTCGGCTCTTGGGATGCCCGCGGCCTTGTCGGGATCAGGCAGTCTGTCGCCGAGCAAGCGCTTGATCCCAGCGGCAGGCATCAGGCCGAGGACCGCGCCTTCGCCTAAGCGGAACTCCGTCATGCCCGGGACGTCGAGCTGCGGCTGCAAGGCGAGCACTCGCGCGTAGAACTGCGAGCTGGCCTTCTGGTCCGACACGTAGAGAATCAGATGGGCCTTCATGTTCCTCCTGGCTATCGGTCAGGGATGGCCTCAAGAGTGGGAAATTCTTTGGCCGCGATCTCGATGGTATCGAAACCATTGGTGATCCACGCCCGCTGCAAGGCTAAGTTCTCGGCGTCGGCCAGATAATACTGGACATCGCCGTCCGTCGTGTCTCCGCTGGGGAACAGTTCTCCGCTCGTGGCGTTCTTATCCGAGAACAGGAAGGGGTGGTTATGGAGATTGGCGTAGAATCGCCAATGGTCGGCGATGTCGCCTTCGAGTCTGCGCCTAAGGACACCGGGCTTCATCGTTTGCGTCGCGGTGGCGTAGCCATAGATGCGCAGCCTGCCTGCTTTGCGGAGCACAAAAGCGAGGATCTCCCCTTCATAAGGCTTTCCGAACCGGTCGAGTTGGAGCAAGAGGATCTCGGCCTCAAGACGATTGATCGGCCGGATGCTCCCCAATCGCCCGCTTAGGATGAGATCGTATCTCCTCGTGGACCACCCCTTTTTCTTCGCAATATCCCTGTTTCGGCTCAGGAGAGCCCGGGGCTCAGGATCGACCTGCGCGCGGACCCACTTCGCGAAATCCTGATACGCCGCGTCCGCCCCTTGATACGGCTTGAACCAGTCAGGATGGTCGCTGGTCTCCCAAACGAACACGACTGGATCCTTGTGGGCAGCGCTGGATTCCAAGAGCTGGAAGGTCCCTGTCCGGGGCCGGAAAGCTGGAGTCTGTTCGGCGGTCGCGCAGAAAGCCGGCGACGTGGATGCGCCGATCAGCCAGCCTAGGATGAGTGGCAGCATCTGATGGCGGCCTTAATGGGAATCCGGATTCCTCCTTTTCAGAATAGCATCGGCCTCTTTTTCCATCGAGTCCACTTTCCCTTGGTAGTCGTACTTCCTGCCGGTCAGGATAGCCAACGCGAGAAATGCCCGATCTCGGACTCTCAATTCTCTATCGCTCAGAGCCGTCTGCAGAGAGGGCACCGCAAAGAAATGTTTCTTGCGGCCAAGAGCGTCCGCCGCGGCCAGTCTGACGACGTAATGCGGGTCATTGATCAGCAAACCGATGAGCACATCCGGATATTGTTCGGCGTGGCCTTTCTCCATGGCTCTAACAGCGACATAGCGCACATCCTCGTCTGAATTCTTGGCCATTTCCAAGATGGCGGAAGAATCACGATCGTCGCTCGACCGAGTGAAAGCCGCCGCCGCTTTGAACCGCACAAAGGCGTTTTCGTGGGAAAACAGCTTCCTTAACTCCGGTTTAGCCTCAGGGTTCTGCACGTACATGAGTTGTTCCCCTAGCTTGTGCCATTTGTCCTTCTTGTGTTCATCCTGCAAATCTCGGACTATCTTGAGTATCTCTGCCATCCCGAGGCCGGCCAGGTCCACCGATGCGCTTTGGTCGACCGTCTTGCGGGTCTCTTCGCCCGCCCGGCTTTCGCCTATCGCCGCCAAGGCCTGAGCGACGTAGTACTGAAGCTCCGTGATTTCCAGGTATTCTCGCAGGATCGGGACGGCCTTCTTGACCTTCAGTCCCTCAAGAGTCTGGATGACGGACCGGACGAAAGCATACCTGCAGAAGCCTTCCCGATTATCTGTGCCGGCATCTTCTCGCTGACAGATCTTTTCAATGGCTGTTCTGTCTTCCCGGAGCAAAGGGATGAGCCCTTCCGCCAATTCGGGTTTGTCTATCCTCTGGACGACCCCGGAGACAAGGGTGAACACATCCTCATCCCAGGCTTTATTCCCCCAGACCCTTCGTATCTCGGCGATGTCATCCTCGGTCGTCGGTCTGAAATCGCCGAGCACTTCCGCGGCGGTGCGGCGATCCTCGGGGGCCGAGGCGTTCCGGAGATTCTCGATGAGCGTCTTGAGGGAAGGCTGCGCATCGGCGCCATAGGCGCTTGGCGAACAGATGAAGCTGACGCCTGTCAGGACCGCCGAGAACAAGAGCCCGCAGCTAGCCATTCATCCCACCTCATTTCCCATACAGCTTCCGCGCTTGATCGGGGCATGCTCCTCGAAAAAGGTCATCCTCTCGTTTGGCCTGTTGAAAAGCGGTCCCGAACCAGGAACTGGCAACATCGCAAATCGTCGTTTTCTCGCCATCGCTCGCCTTGAAATGGCCGATATCCATCAGCTCAAGGATCTTGCTGGCGAGCAGCGCGTTCTTTGGATAGAGCTTGTATGCCTTTTGTGCTTTTTGTTCGGCGTTCGGGCAATCACGCGCGATGCCTTTGGAAATCTCCTTGTTGCGCTCCTCGCTTTGGTCCCCGACTTCTCCCGCCCAGTGGTAGCAATCATCGATCGCCGTCGCCGCCTCACCGACGATCCGGTCTTCGGAGCGGATAGGGGCTGCAGCGCAAATCTGCGTGAGCCCGCATGAAAGGACCAACGGAAGTATAAGATGCATATTGATGCGGTCCATATTGACCTCGTCGTATGGTTCTGATCTCACGGAAGCTGCATAGCCTGTTCGCCAGGCATGCAGCAATGCGGATTCTATAAAATTTCGGCGGTCACCCGGACCGGTTCCTGCTCTTCCGGCTCCTTGAGGAGGCGGGCGGCGGCGCGCTCGAATACCACTTGAAGAGCTCGGGCTTCGCGCAAGTCCTCCCTGCATGGAGGCGGCGTCAGCCGCGAAATCCTCACGGCCAGTAAAGTGGATCGGCCGTCCGCGATGGAACTAAACCGGGGGGTCGCTCGTATATGTATAGGGGGTGGCGGTCCAAGCCGGGACCGGTCCGGCATCCCCGCTGCTTAGGAAGGAGCGTATGGTATACTCTAAGACGATGGGACAGAATGAACGCGCTCAACGCGTGAAGAAGGCCGAAGCCATCTACGAATCGAAACTCCGGTCCGAACTGGGCCTGCGTTACGCCGGCCAGTACATCGCCATCGACCCGGATACGGAAGAATACTTCATAGGCAGTTCGGTCCGAGAAGCCTGCCTGCAAGGTTCCCAAAAGCATCCCGGCCGCAAGTTGGTGTGCCTCCGCGTGGGACATCTGGCCACCCGCTTCGTCGGCTGCCGCGGCTGATGCCCGCGCAACTCAGCGGCCAGTTCGAGGGCCGGGTCCCCTTCGTCGCCATCGAGCTGTTGTGCCGTCCCATGAACGTCCTAGTGGACACCGGTTATGACGGCTATCTCATGTTGCCGCAGACGCTGATCGACTCCTTGAACCTGACTTACTTGGCCGACACAAAATATCAGACTGCGGATGGGAAGGTGGCTTATGGAGCTACCTATCTGACGGAAATCCAGTGGCTCGACAGAAAGGAGCAGATCGAAGTGGACTCCACCCAGGGAGATATCGCCTTGCTGGGATTGGCCCTTTTGTATTCCTGCCGGATGGAAATGGCGCCAGCCCAGGGCCTGCTGACCATCTCCGCCGTCCCGCGCCAGGCCTGAACGCTCGGCCTCGAAAAATCCCTCGGTCAATAATGTAGAATCTCCCAGACTTGATTCCCTAGGAAGGAGTCTCTCCAATGGCCACCCCCTCTGCTCAGCCCCGGAAATACCAATGGTTCGCCGTGGGCGACATCAACGGCTTCTTCGGCCTCATGTTCGACAACATGACAGTCCTCTCCTTCCTCGCCGGCATCCTCATCTTCGCCTTCGGCTTCCCGGCCGACATCGTCTACAAGAGGATGTTCCCCGGCACCGCCTTCGGCGTGCTCTTCGGCGACCTCGTCTACACCTGGATGGCCTTCCGCCTGGCCAAGCGCACCAACAACCCCACGGTCACGGCCATGCCGCTGGGCCTCGACACCCCGTCGACCATCGGCATCGCCCTGACCGTGCTCGGGCCGTGCTTTTTGGCCATGAAGGGCAAGGGCATGCCCGTGGAAGAGGCCGCGATGATGACCTGGTACGTGGGCATGGCCACCATGGTCCTCATCGGCATCGTCAAGGTCATCTTCTCCTTCATCGGCGGCTGGGTGCAGAAGATCGTGCCGCAGGCGGGGCTTCTGGGCTCGCTGGCCGGCATCGGCCTGGCCCTGATCGGCCTCATCCCGCTCATGGACATCTTCAGCATGCCCTTGGTCGGCATGATCGCTTTGGGCCTCATCCTCTACAACCTCGTGGCCGGCATCAAGCTCCCCCACAACTTCCCCGGAGTCCTGGCCGCCGTCGCCATCGGCACCGCCGTCTACTACATCTTCGCGCCCATGGGCCTCGTCGGCGGCACCTATGCCCCCCCCACCGGGACTCTCCACCTGGGCTTCCCGATCCCCACCTTGGGCTTCACCCACGGCTTCATGGAAGCCCTCAAGTACCTGCCCATCGCCATCCCCTTCGCCATCCTGACCGTGGTCGGCGGGATCAACGTCACCGAGAGCGCGCGCTGCGCGGGCGATGACTTCAACACCCGGCAGATCCTCCTGACCGAGGCCATCGCCACCTTGGTCGCGGGCGTGTGCGGCGGCGTGGCCCAGTCCACGCCCTACATCGGCCAGCCCGCGTACAAGCAGATGGGCTCCCGCGCCGGCTACACTTTGCTCACCGGCGTCTTCATCGGCTTGGGCGGGGTCTTCGGCTACATCGGCTACATCGTCGAGCTCATCCCGCGCGCGGTGCTGGCGCCCATCCTCATCTTCGTGGCCTTGGACATCATGTGCCAAGCCTTCCACGCCTGCCCGGTCGCGCACGCGCCGGCCGTGGCCTTCGCCTACTTCCCCACCGTGGCCAGGCTCCTGCAGATCAAGCTCTCCACCCCCGACTTCGTGCCCATGGAGAACTTCAACAAGATGATGGCCGCGCCGGGCAAATCCCTGCCGGAGCTCCTGGTCACCGTGGCCTTGGGCAACGGCTTCATCCTCACCGCCATGCTCTGGGGCGCTTTCATGGCCAAGCTCATAGACCGCAAGCTCAAGACCTCGGCCGTCTATCTCTTCGTGCTCGCAGCCCTGAGCTTCGTCGGCATCATCCACTCCGCCTCGCCGGACGGCAACATGTACCTGCCCTGGAACCTGACCGGCCTGGCCAAGCAGGTGCCCTACCAGTTCACCATGGCCTACGTGGTCCTGGCGCTCATGCTCTTCGGGCTCTCATTCACCAAGGAGAGCCGGGAACCGGTCCCCGAGAAGATCGCCCACGGCCTGGAATAACAAGGAGCCATCATGAACCGCTACCAACTCACCAGCGCGGCCGGGACCATCGTGATGATGGGGCTGGCCTGGCTCTTCTGCAAGCATCGCAAGGACGTGAGCTCGCGCACCATCTTCTGGAGCGTGGCCCTGCAGTTCGTCTTCGCCTTGCTCATCCTCAAGACCGGGCCCGGACTGTGGTTCTTCGCGCACGTGGGCAAGGTCGTCAACAAGCTCCTGGACTTCCAGACCGACGGCGCCAAGTTCGTCTTCGGCAACCTGGCCATAGGCCCCGGCCAGCCCGGCTCCTTGGGCATGTTCTTCGGCTTCCAGGTCCTGCCCACCATCGTGTTCGTCTCGACCTTGATGTCGATCCTCTACTACCTGGGCGTGATGCAGTTCGTGGTCCTGTGCTTCGCCAAGCTCATGGCCTGGACCTGCCGGGTCTCCGGAGCGGAGAGCCTGAGCGCCTCGGCCAGCATATTCATGGGCCAGACCGAGGCGCCGCTCTTGGTCAAGCACTACATAGGGCATATGACCGAATCCGAGCTCTTGACCATCATGGTCTCGGGCATGGCCCACATCTCGGGCGGGCTCATCGTGATCTACGGCGGCATGCTGGCGGCCAATTTCCCGGACGCGGCCGGGCACCTCTTGGCCGCGTGCGTCATGGCGACTCCCGCGACCTTCCTCATCTCCAAGCTCATGATCCCGGAGACGGCTGAGCCCAAGACCATGGGCAAGCTCAACATCGAATACCACGAGGAGCACGTCAACGTGATCGACGCGGCTTCCGGCGGCGCCTCCTTGGGCATGCAGCTCGCGCTCAACGTGGCCGCCATGCTGGTGGCCTTCATGGCGCTGCTGGCCATGGCCAACTGGGGATTGCACCATGCCTGCGGGCTTTTCGGCCATCCCGAGATCGGCTTCGAGCAGCTCCTGGGCTGGGTCTTCTCCCCCCTGGCCTGGATCATGGGCGTGCCCGGCAGCGAGTGCCCGGTCATCGGCCGGCTCATCGGCGAGAAGACCTTCTTCAACGAGTTCGTGGCCTACATGAACCTGAACGATTACGCGACCGCGCACGGCGGCACCGCGGCCCTCTCGCACCGGGCCTGGGCCATCGGCATCCAGGCGCTCTGCGGCTTCTCCAACTTCCTCTCCATCGCCATCCAGATCGGCGGCCTCGGTCCCATGGCGCCGGCGCGGAAGAAGGATGTCGCCCGCCTGGGCATGAAGGCTTTGATCGGCGGCTCGCTGGCGTGCTTCACCACCGCCTGCATCGTCGGTGTCCTGATCCCGTAACCCGGTCTTTGGGCCTAGCGCCGGGGCGGCCTTTTGGCCCATGGCGGCCCGAGGGGGCTCCCTCTATAATAGGTGTATAATATCCTCGAGGTACCAATCATGAAAACGGCTGCCGGCCGCTTCCTGCTCATTCTCTGCCTGTCCGCCCAGCCGCTCTGGGCCGGGCCCGTCGGCGTCGAGGCCCAGAAGGCCGGCACCACCAATCCCAACACGGGCCTGACCGGCGGCAACCCCACCACCA
Source organism: Elusimicrobiota bacterium (assembly GCA_026388095.1). NCBI lineage: Bacteria > Pseudomonadati > Elusimicrobiota > Elusimicrobiota bacterium. The sequence goes on from JAPLKL010000031.1 coordinate 8,145, forward strand.
ACAACAACTCCGGCCTGGGCTCGGGCGGCATCACGACCCAGCAGCTGCCCATGACCGGAACGCTCGGCGCGCCCGGCAGCATGACGCCGACTCCGACGGTCCAGACCAACAAGCCGGTGACCGCGGCCCCCATCGTGCCGGGCTCCATCGTGACTCCCTCGGGCAATACCCCCGAGACGACCACGCCGCAGCAGGGCCTGACCCAGACTCCCGTCACCAAGACCAATGCCCCCGCGCCCCAGAAGGGCGTGGAGAACGCGGTCTCACCCGCGGCCCTGCCGGGAGGCTTCACCGCCTCCGACCAGGCCGCCCCCGCCGCGGGCAAGACCTTGGAGACCGGGGTCCAGGCCATCCGGCAGGGCGCCTCCGCCGAGGCCGCGGGCATGGGCGAGAGCGCCGTGCACCAGGCCCTCGACCGCATCTTCGACGCGTCGCACGCCGCCCCGGCCCAGGGGCAGGGGCTCGTCGGCATCGCCGGCTCCCAAGCCCCCATCGCGGACAAGATCAAGAAGACGGTGGCCCTGGCCAACACGTCCGCGCCCCGCAACGCCCCCGACCTCTACATCTCCGCCATCAAGACCGCGGAGGATTCATTCCCGACCCAGGTCGCGGGAGAGGTCAAGCTTGCGGTGCTCGATTACGCGGCCCGCAAGGCCGCCACCGCTCTGCCGGAGCTGTCCAACCAGGCCTACCAGTCCGCGGCCGGCGGCGCGGTGACCGAGGTCAAGAAGGCCTTCGCTTCCCTGAATAAATGGGAGAAGCTCCTGGGCCAGCCCGGCCGGCCTTTGATCGCCAACCGCGAGCGGCTCGAATCCGACGTGGCGCGGGTCCTTGACGAGGGGACCAAGGCCGCGGCCGAGGGCCGCGGCTTCTCCGCGCCCCGCATCTGGTTCGCCCGCGTAGGCGCGCTCTCTTTCAACGCTGTGCTGCCCACGGCCTCGGTGGCCGCGGTCCCGGCGGAGCTGGCCGAGTCCTTGGCGCTCAAGGACGCGCTGGCCCCCACGCCGCTGCCCGCGCAGGCCTTCATGGCCTTCCAGGCCCGGCCGTCCTTGGCCAACGGCTTCAATCTCGTCTACCAGGCGCATCGCGGCGCCGGCCGTTCCACCGTGGGCAGCGCCTATGCCGCGGCTTCCTATGGCTTCAAGGCCTTCCTGGCGCGGCTCTGGCACGCGGTCCGGGACTTCGTCCTGCGCCTGGCGGGCCGCGCGCCGGCCACGGCCATCGGCCAAGGCTTCTCCGTGACGCCGTCCGCCGCGCTGGCCCAGCCGGCCCGCAGCGACACCGTGTCGTTGTCCGGAGCCCACCTGCAGGTGGCCCGCTCCCAGGAGGCCCTGCCGGACTGGCGGCGGTCCCTGGAAGCGATCAACGCCCTGCAGGCCGAGCACGCCTTGGCCCGGGGCCTGCTGTCCCGCCAGGCCCCGCTGGACCTGCAGACGGCGCGCGTCATCCTCGGCTTGGCGTCGGCCATGGCTTCCAACGCCGCCGTCATCACGGGCGAGGATGCTGGTTCCGGCGTGGTGCGCAACATCTCCAGCCGCCTGGAGCAGTCGGCCCGGGAGGAGGGCTTGGGGCCCAGGTCGCGGCTCACGCCGGCCATGACCCGGCTCATCTCCGATCCCGAGGGCGGCAGCCTCAGGCAGTGGCTCGCCCGCCTCCAGGAGAGCAGCCAGGAGCGCGTCTTGGCCGTCACCGGGCAGGTGAAGGCCAACCTCTCGCTCTCGCGCCAGGGCGGCGCGGCTTGGGCCCTGACCGATCTGGGCAGCCTTGCCCCCGCGGCCGGGGGCCGCCTCACCGGCGCCGGCCTGCGCGCCGCCGCGCGCTTGTTCATCGACGCGGGTGCTGTGCCGCAAGGCTCCTTCGTGGTGATGGACCGGGTCCTGCTCGGACGCTGGGACGGGGAGCGGGGCCGCGGCAAGGTCCTGGCCGTGCTCGCGTCGGCGGCCGAGGGCGGCGCCGTCCGCATCCTCTATGAGAACCCGGCCGGCGTGGCCGCGGCCGCTCAGCTGCTCAACGGCCTGGGACTGGCGGTCGAGACCCGCGGCCAGGCCCTCTCCGCATCCTTGAGCGCGCAGGTCTCCGACGCGGGCGGCGCGGCTTTGGCCGCGACCTTGTCCCAGGCCGTCAACGCTCTGCAGACGGGGCGCGAGCCCGGTCCCGCGGTCTCCGGCGCGACGCGCGGCGAGAACGCTGCGGCGGTGCGCAAGCTGATCTCGGACCTCAAGGGTCAGAAAGCCGCGGCCGTGGCACAGGCCCTGCAGAGCGCCGCGCCCGAGGCCCTGCGCTTGGTCACCATCGGCCGGGTGGACGGCTCTTGGGCGCAGAGCGGACGCCTCGTCCTCGACGATGGGCGGGTCTTGACGGTCACCCTCCTCAAGGATCCGGAGTCCGGTCTCTTCACCGCGGCCCGGGCCGAAGTCAGCGGTCCCGGCGAGAAGCCCCGCGTGCTGGCGCCTGCGGAACTCGGCGTGCTCTTGCGCGGCGAATGATCCTGGCCGCGGCTCTGGCTCTGGGGGTCTCGCCGGCTTGGGCCTATCCCTCCTTGCCGGGCGCGGTCCTGAGCCTCGGCGCGGGCCGGACCGTGACGGCGCGCCTCACCTACGACCCCAGCCGGGCCAAGGAGGGCGGCGCCATCCTGGTCCTGCCCGGGTTCAACGACTCCGACGCGGCCGCGGCCCGTCTGGCCGAGGCCTTGGTCCTGGGCTCGGGCGGAGTCCTGAGCCCGGGAGCCGCTTTCGCGCGCAGCCACCGCATCCCGGCCGTGGCTCCGGAGTCGGCGCGCTGGGTGGGCGGCGTCCTGGAAGCCCAGGCCCCGGTCCTGGGCCGCGCGCAGCGGGAGGGCGGAGTCTCCTTCCAGGTGGCCGAGGACACGGTCCTGGTCCGGCTCCAGGAGGGCGATGTGGCGACCGTGGATCCTGTCCGCGGCACCGTGGCCGTGTCCGCGCCGGAGGATGCGCAGGCCGACTTGGCCTCGGCCGAGGCTCTGCGCGCCTACGACGGCCTGCGCGACGCTCAGGCCCTCCTGCATTGGTGGGAGGCGCGCCAGGAGAGCGAGCCGCGCGCGGGGGCGCTGCTCGTGGCGCAGTTGGCGGGGCGGGTCGCAGACGGCGGCGCTCGCGCCGACGACCTCAAGGAGGTGAGCCGGGCCGTGGCCGCGGCATTGCCTGCGGCGCAGAGGCAGCGCCTCACCGAGGAGGAGCGGCGGGTCCTGGGCGAGGCGGCCTCCGGGACCGAGCGGTCCTTGCGCGACGAGCTGGCCTCGGTCCGGGAGGCCGCCACCGCGCTGGCCGTGGACCGAATCTTGGCCCGGGCCCAGCCGCGCTGGGACGGCTTGAAGTCATTGGCGGAGCTCCTCGGCCAGAAGGCCGAGCTGCGCGGCTGCGCGGCCCTTTGGTCCGAGCTCGGCCGCGCGGCCGAGCAGCGACGGGCCCAGCTGAAAGCCGGGCCCGCCGGCGACGGCCTGGCCGCGACGGCCGCCGCGGCCGGGGCTTCGGTGCCTCCCCGCGCCGTGCTCGGGCCCGAGTTCTTCCGGCGGTTCTTCGGCGAAGGCCGCCTGGAGGCGCGCGTCGCGGAGCTCTCCGGCGACGCATCCATGGGCCTGCGGCGCAAGTCCGCCCGCATCCGGGAGCTCATCCTGGGCCGCCGCATCGCGGCGAGCTCCGAGCTGGGCCGGGACCTGCTCGGCCGTCTGCCTCAGGCCGAGACCTACTCGGTCTCCGGGGCGTATGAGGATTTCCCCCAGGTGCCCCGCGCCGAGGTGCTGGGCAAGGTCGTGGAAGCCTGGGCCGCGGGCTTCGATCCCGGTCCCCTGGGCGAGCGCAAGCGCGCCGCACAGGGAGGACTCGTCGCCGAGCCGGATTCGGCGGTGACCGTCTCGGCCGCCGTGCAGGCCGAGGTGTCCGGCACGGTGTTCAGCCGGGACCCGGCCAGCGGCCGCCGGGAGCGCATCGTGGTCTCGGCGGCCAAGCCGGGACCCGAGGCTGCGCAGGAGTACACGCTCGACCGCAAGAGCGGCCGCGAGGTCCGGCCGGCTCTGGCGGGCGCGTCGGACCGCCTGCTGCAGGCCGAGGACTTGGCCGTGCTGGCCCGGGCTGCGCGGTCCTTGGATGACGGCGAGGGCCGCGGCGTGGAGCTCGAGTTCTGCCGAGCTACGGGCCGGCTCTACCTGTTGGGTTCCCGGGGCATCCCGGGCTTGGGCGAGGAGCCCGCGCGCGCCGCCCCTTTCACCGTGGCCGCGCCCGCTTCGGACCTGACCCTGCCGATCCAGCGCCTGCGCTGATTCACCTCCGCGCGGCCCGGATGCCTCCCAGAGCCGACTTGAGCTCGGAGAGCTCCTCTGCGTCGAAGAAGCCGGTGGCCAGGAGCAGCGCCGGGAACGCCGTGAGCAGGGCCAGGCGCAGCAGCACGTGCTCGAAAGGTTGTATGGGCCTGCCCCAGGTCCAGAAGGCGCAGACGCTCAGGACCAGGCAGGCCGCGACGTGCCCCAGCCGCCGGTACTCGTAATCCAAGGGATAGACGCGCCGTCCCATGAGGAAGAGCGCGACGGCCATGGCGCTGTAGGCGAACAAGGTGGCCAGGGCGGCGCCCATGAGGCCCCAGCGCGGGATCATGAGCAGGTTGCAGACGACGTTCACGGCCGCCCCGGTCCCGGTGGCGTAAGCGACCAGGTCGGTGCGTTTGGCCAAGGTGACCGGCGCGAGCAGGTTGACGTAGATGCCGTTGCAGAGATAGCCCAAGGTCACCACCGGCACGATGCTCAGGCCGGCCCAGTAGGCGGGATGGATGAGGGTCTTGCCGCGCAGCAGCGGCAGGGCCGCGAAATCCGGGATGAAGAAGGTCACGGCCAGGAACAGGAACGAGGCGCCGACCACGAAATAGGTCAGGACGCGCGCGAAGATCTCCTTGTGCCCGGGCTCGGCGGCGCGCTGGATGAAGAAGGGGCGCCAGGCCGCGTCGAACATGTTGACCACCATCATCATGAAGATGCCCAGGCGGTAGTTGGCCTGGTAGATGCCGACGGTGGCGTCGTCGGTGAGGCGCTGGAGGATGGGCCGGTCGATGACCTGCACCATCATGGAGGCCAAGCCCGCGGGCACCAGCGGCAAAGCGAAGCGCAGGAGCTGGGGGAAGAGCGCGCGGTCGAAGCGCGGCTCCAGGCGCAGCCAGAGCACGGGCGCCACCATGGCGAAGGTGGCGCAGGCGGTGATGAGGCTGGCCAGGAAGACCCCGCGCACTCCCATGGGGATGCGCACCAGGAAGAGGTAGTTGAGCGTGATGTTCAAGACGATGTTGACGACCTTGATGCCTGCGTAGGCCGCGGGCTTGTGCGTCAGGCGCAGTTCCGCGAAGGGCACCAGGCAGAGGGTGTCCAAGGCCATGATCCAGGCGGAGTAGCGGATGATGTCGGCGAGCTCGGGCGGCACCAAGGCCAGGGCCGCCAGGGGGCCGGCGCTGAGATGGATGAGCCCGGAGAAGAGCAAGGAGGTGGTGAGCAAAGACCAGAAGGGCGTGGAGAAATCGCCCGTGTCCCCCCCGGTCCCGGCCGTATTGCGGGAGAAGCGCATGAAGGCGAAGTCCATGCCGTGGCTGTAGAGCACGTTGCACAGGCCGATGTAGGTGAAGACCGTGGCCACCACGCCGTAGTCGGCCGGTGAGAGGCAGTGGGTGTAGAGCGGCAGCAGGAGGAAGTTGAGCAGGCGGCCGACCACGGTGGAGAGGCCGTAGACCATGGTCTCGCGGCCCAGGCGCTTGAGCTCGCCGAGCATCACTAAGCCTTGCGGAAGGTGAAGCCGCAGGGAACCGGCGCGCCCAAGGAGTCGCGGTCCTGCAGGTCGCGCTCGTCGATGGGGAAGAAGGTGCAGTTGTCGGGCTTGCGGCCGTGGATGCGGCAGCGGCTGCTGCCGTCGGCCAGGTTCTGCAGGAAGGGGCATTCGAAGACCAGCTTGCAGCAGAGCCCGCAGCGCGCGCAGACGCCCTGGCGCAGCTTCTGCATCCGGGCGATGTAGCCCTCCTGGACGGTGTGCAGGGCGAAGCGCCGCAGCTTGCCCATGCCTTGGGCCACCTTGGCCTTGACCTTGGGCGGGAGCTTGGGGGTCTTGAGCTTCGACGACTTCAGGGCGCGCAGAGGGGACATGGGCCTTTCTCAATGACCATTGTATACCTTTTGGTCCAGGGTCTCAAATTCCTATCATAGGAGCATGACCCCGGGGTCCGGCCAGCGCGCGCCGTCGCGGCTCGAGTCTTTGGCCGAGCCGTGGCGCACCCGCCTCCAGCTCGAGCGCTTGAAGCCCCACTTGGAGTCCCGGGCCTACGAGTTCGCCATCCTGGGCGATGTGGAGCCCTGCCGCTTCGGGCTGCTGCGCCTGGTCTTCAACCGGCCCCGGGTCTTCGCCCGGCAGCTGCGGGCCATCCAGGAGGGGCCCGCGGCCTTCTGCGTGCAGCTGGGCGACATGGTGGGCCGGGGATCTCCGCGCTATTACGGCCGTTTCCTGGAGGAGCTGGGCCGGCTCGGGGTGCGCAAGCCCTATCTGACGGTGATCGGCAACCACGACCGCTCCCGGCCCAACGGCCCGTCCGACTCCGCGCTCTACCGGCATCTCTTCGGGGCCTGCAACTACTCCTTCGACTTCGGCGCGGCGCGCTTCGTGGTGCTGGACACGAGCTACCACCGCCTGCGCCCGGCCCAGCTGCGCTGGCTCAAGCACGTGCTGGAGACGCGCCTGCGCAAGATCATCTTCACCCACATGGGGCCGGTGCAGCTGGGGCTGTGGGGCGGCTCCATCGCGCACGCCCACGGGGGCTTCTCCTGGGGGGCTCGGGAGTTCACGGAGCTGGTGGCGGCCAAGGGCGTGGACCGCGTCTACGTGGGCCACGTGCACGCCTTCGGCGTGCAGGACTACCTGGGGGTGCGCTACGTGCTGACCGGGGGCGGGGGCTCGGCGCTGTTCCCCTCGGGCGCGCCGGACCGTTTCCATCACTACCTGACGGTCTCCGTGGACCCCGGCGGCATCCGGGAGCGGGTGCATCCGCTGGAGGGGCATTCCTTCGCCGTGCCGGCGGGGACGGTGCTGCTGCCGCCGGTGCCGGTCTCCTGGCCGGCGCGGGTGGTCCACCACGCCAAGCGGCTGGTCAAGGGCGGAGGCTGAGGGCCCTTCTGTGGGGCTGCGGCCTAGGCGCCGGCTGGGACGAAGCGGATCTGGAGGCCCAGGCCCAGCGCTTTGGCGATCTTTTCCAGGGTGGCGATGGTGACGTTCTGGGCGCCGCGCTCGATGCGGGAGACGGTCTGCTGTTTGGTCTTGAGGGCCTCGGCTAGTTCGCGTTGGCTCATTTTGTGGGCCTCGCGAGCCTTGGTGATCTCCAGCGCGACGCGGAGTTCGATGTCGGCTTCTTGGTAGAGGCGCCGGAATTCGGGGTCCTTCATCTCACCGCGCAGATACTGCCGGAGAGTCGTGCCTCTTCCCTTTTGTCTTTTCATTTTCATGCATGACCTCCGAATCGTTCGAGCCAGTCCGCGCGATACCCGCGGGCTCGCTCGATTTCCTCCTGCGGGACCCTGCCTTGGTTCTTCAGGAGTCCGCTGGTGACGACGATGATGGAGCGGCCGTGGAAAAAGTAGAGCAGTCTGTGCTGCAGGTGCTCTTTGGCGGCCCGGAGCTCGTGGATGTCGTGCCCCAGGTATTCGACTTGCGGCCGTCTCGCCATATGTCCCATGTCTTCCAGGTACTTCAGGGCTCGTCCAATCTTGGCCCGATGGCCCTTGGGTTGGCCTCGGATGTATTCCAGGGCCGGTTGAACCCCTGCGGGGTTCCTATAGAATTCGAGCTTGAAAGCCATTAATAGTTTACAGCGTATAGGCTGTGTTGTCAATGGTCGGTCAGAAGCCGACACGCCTACTTAATATACGATGTCGGGTCGAAAAAGTTCCGTGATGAAAGGCCAGATGAGGCTTGGAAATGGTTCTGGAAGGGCTGCCCGAGTTCTTGGTCTGAGGAAGCGGTCTTAGCGAGGCGCTGGGCTGGTCAGCAATCGGTCACGCGCATTCACCTGGATTCTTTGTCCAGGAAATGGCCGACGTACTCCATGGCGGACTTGTCCACGACCCAGTTGAATGAGCCGTCCGGGAACGGCGGCTCGAAGCGGCCGCAGAGCAGGGCGTATGTCCCGATGGTCGTGAAACGGTCCACGCGCAATGTGTGAGCGGTCGTCGGGGGATTGGCGTGCGCCGCGCCGAGCGGGACTAGTCGCGGATCCGCGGGGTCGGCGTCATCCGCTTTCGTCCAATTCAATTTTTCGCTGTCCGGATAGTTGATGGGGATGCCGTCGATGGACACGACGAGTCCTTCCCTCACGACGCAGCGAGATGCTTCCCGGGCAGCGGCGTCTGGTTTGGCGAGCTGGCGGGGAGCTTTGGGGTCCGTCTCACAGCCGCTCATGAGCAGGAGGGCAGCCGCATAGGCGATTCCTGTGACTTTAGCCAAGCCTTCATGGCGGGTCATGCCAGCCGCAACTGCGCCAAAGAAGCGACCGTATCTCCTCCGCTGACGTTGGGGATGATGCTCAGCTCGAGCACGGTGACCGCCGCAAGCTCGACGCGGTGGTCTTCGGTCTGGCAGGTGGCGCCTGTGGGGCTGAAGTTCCACTGCTGCCGCACGATCTCCCGGAAGGTCTTGCCGCCATCCGGGGACCAGCGCAGGACGTACTCTTGCGTGCGCTCAAAGCTGGTCTCGACGAAGCTGAGCCAGATGCGCCGGACGAGTTGCGGAGAGGCGAAGAGAAGGCGGATGGTCTGCTTCCCGGGCCCTGCGGCGCGCCACCCTGTGTCCCGGCTGGGCAGGAGGGCGGACTCGATCGGATGAGCGGCGTCCTCGGAGGTGATTTCCACCTCGGCGAGGTCCTCGATATTCAGCCAGTCCTGGCTGGGCGGTGTGGTGGCTTTCTGGACTTGGGCGATGATCCGCTTGCGCATGGGTATGCCTCCTGTCGCGTGATACGCGGTCCGCGGCCGCTCAGACGCGCGGCCTGCTGGCTACGATTACGATCCGTGGTGACGAGCTTCGCTGGTATGGCCTCCCCATCATATCGCCAAACGTCCGAGCGATCCGAAATCCGGCGGCCCTGATCATATTTTCCAGCCGACGTCTGGTGAATATCCGGTCGAACGACACCATCTGTCTATGGCAGCTTTTCTTGACCAGCGTCCAGTGCCTTATCAACCTATCGCGACTCTTGTCCCATGTCGGCCGTTCCAACAGATAAGTCCCATCGCCCAAACGAGACCATGAGTTCATCGCCATGCCGTTGGCTTCGGCGATCTCGAATAACCGTCTTAGACGGCCGCCGTTTACGACGTCGATCATGAATCGCCCGCCAGGCCGAAGCGCGTTGAAGATGTTTTTCAACACCCGTGCGTCGTCGGACACTCTTGCGAAGTAACCAAAGCTGGTGAACAAGCTCAGCGCGGCGTCGAATTCCCGGTCGAAACCCATTCGCCGCATGTCCTGCTTCAGGAATCTTGCTTTCACACCCTGGCGGCGAGCCGCAGTCCTGGCTTCCCTCAGGTATATGGGAGAGACGTCCACCCCCGTCACCATAAGGCCTTTCTTCGCCAACGGGATCACATGCCTTCCAACGCCGCAGCCCACATCTAGCACATCCCCTCGGGCACGTATCGGAAGTGAGTGTAGGACGAAACTGACCTCCTGCTCCGTCCTGCTCTTCCATTGGGGACTTGCGACCAGGCCCGCGAGCGGATAGACGCCTCTTTCGAACGCGTTCCTCCACCAGTTTGTCGCGGAGATGCGTTTGGGCATATATTTGTGCGGCTAACGAAGCTGTAGAAGAATCTCCTGCGCCATTGATCGCTGCGTCAGAATGAACCTTTATTCGATCATAGTCAAGAATCTGTCGGCATAAGGGTATTATTCTACAGCTTCAACGAAACGCTGAGTCGCCGGGGGCCCCGCAAGTCGGCCTCTTAAGAGGCCGACTCATGCGAATGTTAGGGCGACGCATGACGAGCGGCGTACGCGTCGATCAAGCTCCGAATCATTTTCTGATAGGGAGCATGATACTTGTGTGCAACCTTCTTGAAGAAATCGACGCTGGATTTGCTCAACGTCATGGTCACCTTGATATTTTCTTGCTTGAAGGCCAATTCTTCTGGCGGGGGCAAGAAATCCCTCACGACGTTGATCTTTCCCAAA